>DASRJJ010000119.1:0-4352 GCA_035649555.1 Saccharimonadales bacterium (SeqCode) | reverse complement strand
TACTATGCAGTTCTGGCCGCTTAAGCCCGAACATGACTGGTTTCCCCAAAAGCAAGATATCGAAGCTGCTCTTACAGCAATCGACAACAATCCAAAATACCGTTTGGCGATGATAGCTGTTAATGCCCAGCACAGCCCAACGGCCCGCAGCTGGCCGTCCGACATTTTGCATCAACTATTTACTGCTGCCACCAGCCGTGGTGCAGGCATTTTGCTGGATGATCCCTACTTTCATGTATCAGTCGAGGGGTTCGAACCAGCTTCGGCGGTGACAGTACTTTTGGAGCACTTGGCCAAATCCGATACACCAACACAGGCGCAAAGGTTGTGGTGTCGTACAGAGTCTTTTGGTAAGGCTTTTGTATGTAATAACTGGGGAATCGGCTCGATTATGGGCCATCCGGATACATTAAATAGTTTGGCAAAATATACCTTTGAATGGGCCTTTCACCGCGAAAGCCTTCGTCAATGGGCCATGGCGCACTGGATAACCGACCCGGCCTGCGATGAGTATCTGGCCGATCAACGTAAAGAACTAAAACAAAAGCGTACCATGTGGACCGACGCTTTGCGCGAGCTGGGCTGGCCTACCAGGCTTACACCCGTTGGTGAAGTAACACCGTACTATCTGGTGGCTGTACCGCCAAAATATGCAGCCCAAAAAGATGGCGTGGCAAAGTGGCGGCAATTGTTGATGGACGACGCCGGCATGTTATTGTCGTATGCCTCTATCGAGCAGGCGGGCACCGAGGCGGATGCCCCGTATTTGCGGGCGCTCCTAAGTGGAAGTATTGAGGTTGTAGCCGAGGCCATCCGGCGGCTCAAAAAAGCCACTATTCGCTACGAAATGTAAGTGGTGTGTAGGCCTACAATATGGGTGGTGCTAGGCGTGGCAGTAGTTTTTCGATAGCCAAACCTATCGATAGCAGCAGGTTGTCGTTCCAGGCCGGGCCGTCAAGTTCTATCCCAATGGGCAGGCCCGACTTGCTAAGCCCTGCTGGCAGCGACAGGCCTGGTATGCCCGCAACCGATGCCGGAGAAGTATTGCGAATATGCGTGGGAAACGTGGGCACCTGTTTGCCGTTCAGTTCAATAGTGTCATCGTGGCCGATTGGGCGCGGCGGTACAACCACAGTCGGGAAAATCAAAGCCTCAATATTGTGCTTTTGCCACAGCTTTGCGTACAGCGATTGCATGAGGGCACGGCCTTCCATGGCTGTCCGATATTCATCGGGCGTGCCCATAATTTTGGATGGAATAACTGATTTGACAGGTGGACTGACAATGTGGTCGAGCATCTGTTGGTACGACACCCCGGCATTGCCAGCAATCAAGTACCCGGACATGTCGATGAGTGATTCAAAGAACACGATGGTAAAGCCGTGTTCGTTGTCTAGGTCGATAATTTTACGCAGGTCAACCTCTATTAGGTCGACGCCAGCTTTGTGCAGTTGTTCCAGGACTTGTTCGGCCACGGCCTCTACTTCTGGGTCTAAGTCTTGCCAACATGGTTTGCGCGGTACGCCCAGACGTAGTCCCTGCAAATGTGCAGCTTTGGCTGTGGGTTCGCCGGTAACAACTGCGTCTAGCAAGCAGACATCGGCCATGCGGCGGCCCATTGGGCCGATGGCGTCACGGGTTCGGGCAGCGGGCATCATGCCAGCAATTGGCCAACGCATTAAGGTGGGGCGTAAGCCGGCAATCCCGCAGTGCGACGATGGTATGCGGATTGAACCGCCGGTGTCGGTTCCCAGCCCCACCGGGCTTATCCCCACAGCAATAGCTGCCGCCGGGCCTCCGCTGCTGCCGCCAGAAATCATATCTACGTTATACGGGTTATGTACCGGCCCGGTGTAATAGTTGTTGCTGGTTGTGCCGTACGCTAGCTCGTGCATGTTGGCCTTGCCTGCTACGATTGCGCCGCTAGAAAGCAAGCGCTGCAGGGCGGGTGCGTTGCGGCCGGGCCGGTAGTTTTTGAGCGATGGCGTGCCAGAACTGGTGGCGTATTCGGTAGTGTCAATACAATCTTTAACGATGATCGGTAGCCCCGCCAAAGGTCCCAATTTTTCGCCTTTGTCTAACCGTTCGTCAATACGCCGCGCGTCACGTAACAACTGTTGCGGTTTAAACGTAATAAATGCGTTTAGTTTTTGCCATTTTTTGGCTTGGGTAATAAGCGCCTCGGCGTACGCCTCGGCCGTCCATTTGCGGCTGCGGATGTTGGCAGCCACTGTGCTGGCATTTGCATCTAAATAGGGGGATAAGGGTGGTTTCATAAAATGTTAATACTTCCCTACTCATTATAGGAATCCATGAATTTCGATTCAAGCACAGAAAAGTCAACGTAGCCATCTGCTATGCTTGATGTATGACGCAGTACATTGCCTTTATTCGCGGCATTAATGCCGGGCTAACGCTTAAAATGGAAGCCTTGCGCGGGTTATTTGAAGATGCAGGCTACAAGGATGTTCAAACCGTGCTCGCTACTGGAAATGTCATTTTTGAATCCAGTGAAGACAGACAAAAAATAATCCATACCGTCCAACAAGAGTTTGATAAAAAGTATGGCTATAAAACCATCGTCGTTTTGTATAGCAAACAGGAGTTGCAAAAGCTACTAAAAGCCGTGCCTTTTAAAGGAATGACCAAAACCATAGAAACCAGCCAACAGGTTAGCTTTGTAGCAAAAGAAGCGGAGCTACCCTTTACCCTGCCTTTTTCTAGGCCAGAAAAAGGCTACACTATCCTGGAAAAAATCGGCAATGTACTATGCAGTACGGTAGATCTGTCTGGCAAAACCCGCCCTGATATACTGGCGTTGCTGGATAGAGTTTTTGGCGGCAATGTCACTACCCGCAATTGGCAAACGGTAGAACGCTGTTATAAGACAATGGATAATTAAATCTATAAAGGTTTGATGTTATAGTTGTGGTCAAAGAGGTTTTTAGGGTCGTATTGCTTTTTGATACGCGCCAACTTTGCATAGGTGTCTTTAGGGTATGCGGCAGCAATGGTTTCGTCGGTATCTTGGCTAGAAAAACTGCAGTATGTGCCGTTAGAGAACGCCTGTATGTTACGCCAGGGCGTGAGCGCCTTTGTAATGGTGGCTTCGCTGGCATCGGGGGCTACAAAAGTTGGGGCGACGATTAAAACTTCGTTATCCCTATGGGCAAAGGCCGTAGCTCCCTGGGGCACCCGGTTCATGGCCCCGCCTAGGCTGCGAATTTGTAACATTTGGTCTTTGGCGGCGCAGATTGTATCGACTACCTCGTCGTTTAAAGTCTGTATAAAAGCATTGTTGGTAATCACCTTCATATCTTTGGGCGGATGTACTTCCTCAAGGACGTCGGCATAGTGTTTGCGCGTAATATCTTTTTTTAGCACCGTGCCGAGGTGTAGGAGCGGTTTGATAGTCTTCATTACATCCGTTTCTTTGCCGCCGGCATGGCAAAGCAATATCATAACCGAAGTCGGCATACCGGCAAAGGCAGGGTTGGCGGGCATTACCAAAAACATGGTGGTTAGTTCTTCGGGCGCGGTGCGCATGTAGTCGCGCCAACCGCGCAGTGCTTTTTGCAGGTCTTTCATGTCGTACATTACCATGCCAGCAAAGACGTGGTCCACAGGTTGAGCCTTAAACTCAAAATTGGTGGCGACACCAAAATTGCCACCACCACCGCGAATAGCCCAAAAAAGATCAGGGTGTTCGGTGCTGGTAACGCGAAGCAGCTGGCCATCGGCCATGACTAATTCGGCCGCGACCAAATTGTCGAGCGCTAACCCGTCCCGCCGCACCATCCAGCCGACACCCCCGGCCAGGGTTAGGCCAGCCACACCCACTGTCTTGGTGTCACCAGATGAAATGCCCAGGCCGTGCGGCTGTAGAGCCTTTGCCACCGCTTCCCAAGTTGCGCCCGCACCAATGCGTACAATCTGTTGGGCTTTGTCTATAACTTGAATGTCATCAAAACGGTGCATATCGATAACAAGACCACCGTCGTTAGTGCTATGCCCCGCAACGCTATGGCCACCGTTGTGTACCGAAACGGCTAGCCTAGTATCGCGGGCGAAAGCTAGGGCTTTTGTTATGTCTTGGGCAGTTTTGGGTATAGCCACAACAGCGGGCGTACCCTTTTTTACAAAAATCGTGCTAGCCTTTTTATACGCCGGGTCGCCAGGTAAGGCTAGTTCGCCATCGAGATTATTTTTTAGTTGTTTAATTGCTGGTTGTAAATTGGCCATAGACCTTCCTTATTATTTTTAGTAATTGGTTTGGTCGTAATTGGGGAACTCGTCACGTTTTAATTGCGCTTCGGGCAGACCGTGTGCGGTAAGGTCACTGCTCAATGTTT
>DASRJJ010000118.1:0-6532 GCA_035649555.1 Saccharimonadales bacterium (SeqCode) | reverse complement strand
ACACTGGTATGGCCGCCGTGTGGCTATTTTTGGCACTATTTTGTTTGGCTGTTCGGCGTGGTTTTTGCATGCTGCCCGGTTTGGCGGGCCAGATGTGCTAATGTTTTTGGTTATCATGCTAGTTGCCGCAGGGGTGTGGCTCAAAAAATCTAGCAATCCGGTAGCTCTTTTACTTTGTTTTGGACTTGCAGCCGCGATGATGTATGTACCGGGAATGATCTGGATCCTACTGCTTGCGACAATTTGGCAAATCAAAACCATAGACCGCATTCTTAAACAACACGTATGGATGGTCAGCTTAGGCGGCCTCTTGCTAGTGGCTATCCTAGCGCCGCTAGGTTGGGCAATATATCGCCAACCCGAAATGTGGCAGAGCATGATTGGTTTCCCTATCTTGGAGCTGGACATAAACCAGGTTCTCTCCAATCTCTACCAAATTCCGATGAGCTTTTTCTTTAGATATGCCGATGCTACACCCGACAAGTGGTTAGGCAACATTGCCATCCTCGATATTTTTAGCATAGCTATGCTATTTTTAGGCGGCTACGTGTTTATACGCCATATTCGCTTGCAGCGTGCCAAGCTAGTGGGCGCCGCCATTTTGATAGGTATTGTACTGATTAGTTTGGGCGGCGTTATTTCAATTAGCCTTATCCTACCATTCTTTTACATCATTATTGCTGCCGGGTTGGGCTTTTTGTTTACCAAATGGTTCGAGGTATTCCCGCGTAATCCCATCGCCCAGTTTTTAGCCTTAGCGCTTGTTTCGCTAGCTGTCATTACTGCGTGTAGCTACCAACTACGGCATTATTTTATTGCCTGGCCACGCAATAACCAAACGCGCAGCGTCTACTTCCTTTCAGAGCCGCCCCCATCTGATACAATAAAACAATAAGGAGACAAGCCATGGGCAAATTTGAACAAGCCAAAATGCTATTAAAAGTTAAAAAATTGCAGCGCGAACTGCAAAAAGAGGTAATTAGTATTGAAGCCGGCGACGGTGCGGTACGCGTGGACATTACCGGCGAACAAAAAATTAAGAAAATCCATATCGACCCCGAAGCCATTGACCTAGACGACATTGGCCAGTTAGAGCGCTGGATTGAGGATGCCGTAAAAGAGGCCATACAGGCCAGTCAAAAGTTGGCAGCCGAAAAAATGCGGCCAATGATGGGCGCGTTAGGCGATTTAGGGCTTTAGTTTTACGCGTAAGGCTCTGTGGTATGCAAGCGCCAGTATGTGTATCAATCATTATGAACATCCTCCCGCCAGCACTAGTCGAAGTTATAGAAGCCTTGGGTAAATTGCCCGGGGTAGGGCCGCGCACTGCCGAACGGTACGCTTACTTTTTGATGCGCGCCGATCCGGCTAAATCCAAACAACTCGCCGAAAGCCTCCAACATTTACATGCCGGTATTGGTTACTGCCAAAAAACCTTTGCGCTTGTGCCGGCAGGGCAGGGCCTGTCCGATTTGTATACCGACCCTAAAAGGGATAAAACCACCGTGGCTGTTGTTGCCGAGCCTTTTGATATCGTCGCGCTCGAAAAAACCGGCCAATTTAGCGGTACATACCATGTGCTGGGCGGGTTAGTGTCGCCAATTGACGGCATTGGTCCCGACCAATTACACATTGCCGAACTTGTCAGACGCATCGACGAAGATAAAGTGGCCGAGATCATCTTAGCCACCAATGCCAGTGTCGAAGGCGAATCCACCGCGTTATACATCCAAAAACAAATAGGCGACCGCAAAGTAAAAATCACGCGGCTCGCCCGGGGCCTGCCCATTGGCGTAGACCTAGAATACGCTGATCAGATAACTTTAGGCCGGGCTTTAGAAGGCCGCCAAACTTTATAGCAAAGATTCCGGTAACAAGGCTTCCGGCGGAATTTTCCCAAGCCGAAGTGCCAATATAACAGTATAATCAGCTATTTGGTCACCAGTTGCTTCTGTACTAACTTGCCCGTCTGGTTGCATGGTAAGTGTTACTTCTGGATTGTTATCAAAACGCCCACGGCCTAATGCACTAACAGCCAGGCAGCTTTTTTCCGCCAGCAAAGTAGTAGCAAGCCAAGTAGGCTCATAGTTAACAATGCGTGCCTGGTTCCTGTCCAGCACCCACGTCCTTACCGTAGAACTGCCATCCTCATTAGCAATTACATCTTCAAAGGGTAGTTCTACTGTT
Source organism: Saccharimonadales bacterium (SeqCode) (assembly GCA_035649555.1). Taxonomy (GTDB): domain Bacteria; phylum Patescibacteriota; class Saccharimonadia; order Saccharimonadales; family UBA4665; genus DASRJJ01. Next base: position 4,345 of record DASRJJ010000118.1, on the reverse strand, counting down.
GCCTCTAAACACAATTTCATAAGTTCCCGTACCACAACTGAACGGTCATTCTCTGCTCGGGTTGGGACATCTTCAAAACTAGTCATTCCTTCCTCCTATAACTTTAAGCTTATATCCTAAAAATTGACATTTCGCAATAGTACACCTGTAAAATGATATACTTTTACTATGATGTTTACTTACTGTCCGTCGTGCGGCCAAAAAGGTACTGTTCAAAAATTAGATGATACCAATTACGAGTGCGCCAACTGCAAATGGCACTACTGGAACAATGCCAAACCCGCCACAGCAATGGTTTTTATAAAAGACGGACTGGTGATGTTTGGCAAGCGAGCAATCGACCCAGCAAAAGGCAAGTACGATTTGCCTGGCGGTTTTGTTGACTTTGGCGAGGGCGGCTACGAGGGCGCAATCCGCGAGGCAAGGGAAGAACTGGGTGTTCATATTAATAAAAAAGACCTCGAACTGCTTGATATTTACACCTACAATTACAATCCGACGGTGACGACAGTCGATCTTGTGTTTTTGGTCCACAAATGGGACGGGGAACTAACGCCCAAAGAAGAAGTCACAGCCATCGAATGGAAGCCGGCGTCATTCTTAGAAAATCCCAGCTTTATGCAGGCCGGCTTTTACCCGGGTCTGGGCGCGCTGCTTGCCTCTAAAATCCCCGGCCTCAAGCAATAACACCGAAGATGCGGTACAATACCAACATGCAAACCTACCCGGAAGCATCCAAAATCCAGGAAATCCTTGGTGATGCCACTACCATTGTTATATTACAAGCCGATAACCCTGACGGCGACAGTATGGGCAGCGCGCTGGCGCTCGAGCATATCCTGGGCGATATGGGCAAACAGCCGCTTTTGTACTGCGGGGTCGACGTGCCCAGTTACTTACGCTACCTCAAGGGCTGGGATCGCATTACCAAAGAATTGCCCCATCAGTTTGACGCCAGCATTATTGTCGATACCAGTGCCGATAGTTTGTTCGAAACCTTGGCCGCAAGTGGCGAAAAGGGCAGGCTTGGCACAAAACCGTGCATTGTACTCGACCACCACGCCGTGGAAGTTAGTTTGCCGTTCGCCAGCATCGTTTGCAACCAGGAAGCAGTGGCCACTGGCGAGGTAATCTATGAGTTAGCCCAGCAGTTACAGTGGCCGCTCAACCAAGGTTCGAAAGAGATGATCGCCACCGCCATCATGGCCGACAGCTTAGGCCTGGTTACCGAGGCTACCAGCGCCCGCAGTATTCACATTATTGCCGAGCTGGTACAAGGCGGCGTATCACTTGCCGAACTCGAACATTCCCGACGTGAGTTAATGCGTAAAAAGCCCGAACTCGTCCACTACAAGGGCGAACTACTCCAGCGCGTGGAATATCATGCCAATAACCGGGTAGCTACAGTTAGCATCCCCTGGAAAGAAATCGAACAATATAGCCCCGACTATAACCCATCCATGTTAGTCATTGACGATATGCGTATGACCATCGGCACCAACATAGCTATTGCGTTCAAAATCTACAGCGACGGCAAAGTAACCGCCAAAATTAGATGTAACCAAGGCGCCCCCATTGCCAACGACCTTGCCAAACACTTTGGGGGTGGCGGGCACAAATACGCCAGCGGTTTTAAAATCCAGGACGGCAAGCCGTTTAACGAAGTCAAATCGGAGTGTATTAGCAAGGCAACCGAACTATTAGACAACCTTAAACAAGACGCCTAAACTATGAAACTCTACAACACACTTACGCGCACGGTCCAAGAATTTGCGCCGCAAGACGGCAGTACAGTCCGGTTTTATTCATGTGGCCCAACGGTGTACGACCACGCCCACATTGGTAATTTGCGTGCCTACATTGTTGCCGACACGCTCCACCGCACGCTACAAGCCGCTGGTTACGGTGTCCGCCGCGTTATGAACTACACCGACATTGATGACAAAACCGTCAAACGCAGCCAACAAAAGTACCCAAACGACGAGCCAATGGCAGCGCTTAAAAAACTCACCGCCGAATACATAAAAATTTTCTTGGATGACATGCGCCACATTGGTAACCGTGTTGACAACATTATATTTATGGCAGCAACTGACAATATCGAGCCAATGCAAAAAATGATTGCCGACTTACACAAAAAAGGTTTTGCGTATCTTGCCGACGATGGTGTGTACTTCTCCATCGACGCCTACAAAAAAAGCGGTAAAAAATACGGCCAATTACTAACCCTTACGGCCGAAAATACCAGCGAGGCCCGTATTCAAAATGATGAATACGACAAAGAATCGGCACACGACTTTGCACTATGGAAGGCGCAAAAACCAGGCGAGCCCACTTGGCCGTTTACGCTGGACGGCCGTGACCTAACCGGACGGCCCGGGTGGCACATTGAGTGTTCGGCTATGGGGCGCAAAGGCTTGGGCCAGCCGTTCGACCTCCACACTGGCGGCGTAGACAATATTTTTCCGCACCACGAAAACGAAATCGCCCAAAGCACTGCCGACGAGCAAGACCCAATACTGGCACACTTTTTCGCACATAACGAGCACTTGCTAGTCGACGGCAAAAAAATGGCCAAATCAGCTAACAATTTTTACACACTGGCCGATATTGTCCAAAAAGGCTATGACCCCCTGGCGTTCCGCTTGCTTATTCTGCAGTCGCATTACCGCAGCCAGGCACAATTTAGCCTAGCCAACCTAGAAGCCGCTCAAAACCGTTTGCAAAGTTTGCGCGCCATGGCCGACCTACAATTCCAGGTCAAAGGTGTCGAACCTTGGCTAAATACCGACCCGAGCCTATCATCGATGCAAAATGCCTTGTTTGAAGACCTCAACACCCCGCTAGCACTAGGCAATCTAAACAACCTCGTTACTTTGGCCGAGGAACGACTTATTAGCACTGACGAACTTGAGCTCTTTCAAAAAATGTTACAAACACTCGACCAACTTTTAGGCTTAGGCTTAGCAGACCGCCAAGATATCAGCCAGGAGCAGAAACATCTTATTACTAAGCGCGAACAAACTCGTACCGATAAGGCATGGGGCAAGGCCGACGAACTCCGCAAACAGCTCGCAAACCAAGGCCTTGGAATACGGGACACGAACAACGGCCCAATATGGTATAGGTTAAGGGAGAAATAATAGTGAAAGAAGATAATCATATCGTGGCCCTATGGCGGAGCGGTAGCGCCGAAGTAAAAGGCAGCCCTTTCGCAAAAGATGTCCGCGACGAGCTTTACTTCTTAGGAAGGCACGGCGTACGTTTAATCCTTGCCACGGCTTTTTCTAGCGTCGGTTTACAACCACCTGCTATTGGCACTGTCGGGAAGCAGGAGTTTCCTGACGCCAATGTGCTTGTTGATAGTGCGTTCGACAACAATACCAATCTTGTGTACATAAAAGCGCCTGTGAGGCGTGTCGGCAACATACAAGTCGGACTAAAAGGCGGCTACGAAGCATTACTAAGGGATGCGGATCGTATTACCCAACGCGATCCGCAATATTATGCGCACCACGGTTCATGGATAGGGCAACACGTCGGTGGATTGTACATTATGCCCCCGAGCGGAATTGTACTTGCTGATGCCCAAGAAAAACTAACGCTACCCCTGACCGTGGATCGCAATACCCAAATTTGAGCTTTAAACGAAACCTACAAAAACTTTACGCAAATAGATTTTGAATGTTCAAAAATGTAATTCAACTCATCAAAACGCGGCTCTTTCAGGCCGATAACCTACCCTATTGAGACTCCACTCCAATCGGTTAAAGCTATGCATTATTGGACTGGCAATTTTGGCACGTTGGTCTGCTGTCGTGTTCTTTGCAACACTCCCTACCTCTACTGCAAGACTTTTTACTTGCTCGTCTTCTATACCCACACGCTCTGCAAGCGCAGTGGCTTCAGCCAAAACCTGGGGGGATTCTATTACCAAAGATAAAACAAAATTATGTACTATACTAAGACGCGTCCAACGTGAGCTTACAACCCTTGCGGTAGTAGGCTCAAGCGATGATGGGCGCAAACTGCCAAATTCTTCAATTAAGTCTTGGGCAGTTTTCTTGTAATCATCGGTGCCTAAACCTTGTGCCACAAGCTCCACACCGGAAAAAGGCAAAAGCACTACATACCAGTCCCTAGGTGGGTGTAATTTTATTGGCAATTCACTCTTTGCCTGCCAAGTTGCATAAGGTGTAGCTAGTGCTCGCAACGTTGTAGCCGCCAAACCACGGCTGATGCACAACTTATTAAACAACGGGTCATCTTCTAGCGCTCTGGAATTTTTTTGCGGATCTATTTTGTTGGGAAGTTGCTCCATAACCCGATTGACGGCACTCGCCTC
>DASRJJ010000117.1:0-4689 GCA_035649555.1 Saccharimonadales bacterium (SeqCode) | reverse complement strand
ACCTTCCAGGAATTCGACAACATTATTTGGATGCACGGTAACGACTTTAACACCTACATGAACGACACTGACCGGACGCTGGTGCGGAAGATAGGCGAGGGAATTCGCGACCGCGATAACCCAAATGCAATGCAAACGGTTCTTGGCTATGCCAGCCCATCCGAAGCCATGGATTTAGTGTACGACCCTAATCCGGACGACACTGCTTGGGCGCCGCTCATTAATATCGACACCGTTTACACATACGGCCCGGCTTATGAATATGTCGCCAACGAGTACGCTCGCGCCGCCTCTTACAGCGACGGCAGCTATAGTCGCGGGCGGATCCCTGTCTATTTGGCCGAGACTTACTATGACTTTGAAGACATGGTGCCTGGCCGCTCTAACCGCCCAATCAAAGAGTTCCGCTGGCAGCAGTACTGGGCTATGCTTAGCGGTGCCGCCGGCCACACCTATGGTAACTATGACTCGGTGTACTTGGACGGCAACTGGGCGCCCAAGCTAGACACGCCAGCCGCAGCCAACTTTAGCCGCTGGAACCAGTTCTTCAAGTCCTACCCCTGGTACGACCTCCAGCCCGACCAATCGCTCATAACCGCCGGAGCCGATGGCGGCGATTGGAATTTGGCTACTGCGGCCATCACCCAAAATGGCAGCCTAGGCATGGCTTACGTTCCAAACGCTCGAGGCATCACCATAAATATGGCTCGCTTTAGTGGCCCAGTCACTGCTCAGTGGTTTAATCCAGTAACCGGTGCGTACACGGCCTTTGGTACTTTTGGCAACGTTGGCACACAACAATTCACACCCATAAGTTTGGGCAGCCACAACGAAACTAACTGGTACGGGGGCAACGAGACCTCTAGCGACTGGGTGCTTGTATTACAGGTTGGCAACCCTGATACGGAGGCGCCAAGTGTGCCCACTAACCTAATCGCTACTGCGGCATCTAGTTCACAGATCAACCTTACTTGGACCGCCAGCACGGATAATGTTGGAGTAACCGGTTACAAGGTATACCGAGACGGGGTATTGGTTAATGGGAATGTCACCGGTACTACGTATCAAGATACTGGGCTTTCGCCAAGCACAACCTATTCCTACACAGTCAGTGCTTTTGACGGTATGAACAACACCTCGGCGCAATCGGCAAGCAGTAGCGCGACTACACAATCGCCACCACCACCCGATACCACCCCCCCAAGCGCCCCCACTAACCTGACTGCGGGCACTGTAACAACCACCCAAGTACCTCTAAGTTGGGCCGCCAGCACCGACCCAGCGCCAGGGTCCGTAGCGGGGTATCATGTCTTTCGTTGTCAGGGTGCTGGCTGTACGACCTTTAGCCAAGTTACCGGTAGCCTCGTAGCAGCAACCAATTACACCGACACCGGGCTTAGTGCTGGTACAACATACCGCTATAAGGTAGTCGCTGTAGATAGTGCCAACAACATGTCGGCCGATTCCAATCTGCTTAGCGTGACCACACAAAACTCCTCGCCGGTTAGTGCATTCCTAATGGCAGCCTGGAACTTTAACGAAGGAACTGGCACTACTGCGGCCGATTTTACGGCCAACGGAAACCTCGCAACACTTTCGGGAGCGAGCTGGGTAACGGGCAAGTATGGGAGTGGCCTTACCTTTAATGGCGGCTCGAGTAGCCACTTGTCGGTCGCTAATTCACCTTCGCTTAACATATCGGGTAGCGAAATGACAATTTCGGTTTGGATGAATCCACTGGCTCCTTCTACTAGTGACACGGTGGTGTTAGGAAAATTTTGGAACACTGGCTGGACAGATCCTTACTTTCAATACGGCCTAGAGATGGCAAGCGGTAATCGCCCCACTTTTATCATCGGCACTACCACTGGCTACCGGGCTGCGGTCATGAGTTCGGCTGTTACCTACGGCCAATGGACCCATGTAGGCGTCACCTTTAACGGTACGCAAGTGAAGTTTTATATTAACGGTGTCCTTACCGATACCCAATCACTGACAGGGACCATTACTGCCAGGAATAACTCGATGCACATCGGTTCCGACCAAGCGAACGGCCAAGGCTTCAAGGGTATTCTCGATGACATTCGCATTTACAACAAAGCGCTCAGCCAAGCCGAAATCGCAAACGACATGAACGCTCTGCAATAAGGCAGAGTTGCCAGGACATTTTGTTAGGGCTTACCATGGGTATAGATGAAAACATTTCGTTCCTCAGATTCACCTTATATTCTGGGTGTCACGAAGCGCCTATATAAAGATAACACCGGTGACGTGACATTGCCCGATGGCTGCTGGGACCTCCTCGTGGTTAAACAGGATGAGCAAATCCAGATTATTCTCACCGGGGCAATTACTCGCCCAGTGCCACTTGACTTTGGGGCCGGTACCGAAGTTATGAATATTACTTTTCGTCCAGATATGTTTCATCCCATTCCAGCCAGCCAAATGCTAAACGAAGGCAAGGTATTGCCGTTACTTGGCAAACATTCGTTTGTGTTCGATAACGCGGTATTAGAAATACCCACTTTCGATAATGCCGAGGAGTTTGTAGCTAAAATGTTGCGTCTGGGATTGTTACAAAGTGACAAATTAGTAGCGAGTGTTTTAGACGGCAAGCCAATGGCCGCCTCGGAACGCTCGGTACAACGCCATTTTTTACAAACTACTGGCATGACCATGAAATTCGTTCGGCAAGTAGAGCGCGCGCAGCTGGCGGTCGAAATGCTACGCCAGGGCAAACGGATTATTGACGTTGCGCACGAGCTCGGTTTTACTGACCAAGCGCACATGACTAAATCACTAAAAGGGATTATGGGCCTTAGGCCATCCGAAATTATCAAGGCCAAGTAGGTTGTCGGTTTTTTACAAAACCTTTTTTCGAGAATTTGGTGTAATAAATAAGCCACACTATTTAAAAAGGAGAATACCTATGGCAACAATCAAACCGTATACCATTACTGTGCCAGAAGCGCAGATAAAGGATTTGCGCGAACGGCTTAAAAATACTATTTGGCCGAGTATTATCCCCGGCAATGACTACGGTGGGCCATCGCTAAAAATGATGCAACAGCTCGTCAAAAAGGCCCAAGATTTCGACTGGCGCAAAAAAGAAGCTGAACTCAACAAATTACCGCAGTTCATGACTGAAATCGACGGCCAAACAATCCATTTTATCCACGCTAAATCGGCAAAGCATAACGCTATGCCGCTCATGCTTATTCACGGCTGGCCAGGCTCGATTGTTGAATTTTTGGACATGGTCGAACCATTGACCAACCCCAAGGGTGATTACCCAGCGTTTGACGTGGTTGTCCCATCGCTGCCGGGTTTTGGTTTTTCGGGTCCAACCAAGGATGCCGGGTGGGGGCACGACCGCATGGGTAAAGCATTAATCGCACTGATGGCCGAGTTGGGCTACGAAAAGTTTGCTATCCAAGGTGGTGACGCCGGTGCGATTATTGGCCCAGAGATGGCCCGCATGGCCCCGGATACTATTATTGCCTTGCATCTTAATGCGGCAACGATGGGTTTTATCCCAATGGGACCAGTGGACGAGAAGGACATCGCCACCTTTACGCCTGCCGAAAAGAGGCGCCTCGAAATGCTCCAAGAGTTTATGCAGGTAAAATTTGGCTTTAACCTCCTTCATTCAAACCAGCCGCAACTTGTAGCCTATGCTATTTCAGATTCGCCTGCCGGACTTATGTCTTGGATAACCCAGCTTATGGATATCAGCGAGGTTGGCGAAGAGCGCTTTATCACCAATTTTATGATCTATTGGTTTACGGGCACCGCATCGTCCAGTGTTCGTATGTATTACGAAGCCGCGCATGACCCGGCGGCGTGGGCGCCTAAAAAGAACTCGGGCGTGCCGACATCTGTGGCGGTCTTCCAGGATGGTGATGTCGCTATCCGCCGCTATGGCGAACAAGCTAACACTATTGTCCGCTGGAAAGAATACCCCCATGGCGGTCACTATGCCGTGATGTCTGCGCCAGACGACTGGCTAAGTGACGTGCGCGAATTCTTCGCTGACCTTAATAAGTAATCAGCAAGAGGTAAAAGAGACCACCGGGTCTCTTTTACATGAGGCTAGTAGTCGCTTTCCAAGTAGACCCGCATAACTTCTAGGTCGACAGCTGCAGCTGTGCCGCCATTGTTCATATACTCGTGGCGGGTTAAAAAAGTTGTGTTGCTTGGCAAGTCCGTAGAGATGGTGCCGTTGGAAACTACATCGGTATCAAGCCGTTTAACCCGATAGGTTATGTTAGAACCGTTAGCCGGAGCAAAAAGCGTAATTTCGTACACGGCGGCGGTATTGTTCGCCGGAAAGTTAGCCCCTAAATTGACTTTCGTTGCAGTTCCTGAACCGTCGTTGTACATAAGCTGAAGTGTCGTATCCGCGCTGTCCCATCCAACCCCAACGATGTTGGTCAGTGAGGAGGGGGCAGAGGAGGCAGAGATAGCACCCGTCGTGTTGGCCAACCCTACAAAAGTGCGCTGGTTGGCAGTCGTTGAGTTAACCGCAAATGTGGCAGAGTAGAAAAATCCGCCAAGGCCAGCCGCGTTGCCGCGCCACACTTGGTTGACGGCGGCCCGCATTTCGGAAGCAGAGTTGGCGGTTGACGCGCTCACTATGCGGATGCGGTTGACAGAAGTTTTCATATTAGTAGTCGCGAATGTCGGGGC
>DASRJJ010000116.1:0-5973 GCA_035649555.1 Saccharimonadales bacterium (SeqCode) | reverse complement strand
AAACCCGGCACTGTTTGCTCGAGCAAGTCATCTAAGAAGGTGCGGCGCAGCTCGGGCGGCCCAGACAGCAGCAACATATGGTTCGGTTCAAACAAAACGGTCGGCAGAGTTTTTGGTTGGGTAAGTCTTTTTACCTTTACCCCATCTATTTCAAATACTTTTTGTAACGGAGTCATCGTTATTTTTACTGTGCGGTTACCACTATTAGTAGTTGCATCTATACGAGCCCACTCGTGGTGGTGCCCTACGAGTTCTTGATCTTTTGCGCGATATGAACTGCCGCGGGCGACCACCAAAACCGCTTCTAGGAGGTTTGTTTTGCCGCTAGCGTTTGGCCCGGCAACAATAGTTACTGATGGCGATAAACTAAACGTCGCATCATTATACGAGCGAAACTGTTGCAAACGTAAAGACCGGACCATTACTTTATTTTAACTTTTGAGCGGCATAATAATATGAGTGTAATCACCAGCTGTAGGGTCTTTTACGACTGATGGTTCTAGCTTACCGTTAAAACTAAAGCTCGCTTCTTCACTATTTTGGGCGTGAAGGGCATCCAGTAAATAACGGGAATTAAGAGTAATTGACCCGGCTCCAGTAACTTTTGCCGGTACCACGGCATTATTTTCACCAAGTTGTGAGGCGACAGAACGAATACTTAGTTCTTGCTTTTCTTCGTCGACTTCGACTGTAATACTACCAGCACTTTCGCGGGCGAAAAGGCTTGATACTTTGGCGGCGTTTAGTAAGTCTGCTCGCTTAAGCACTGCATGGACAGCAAAGTCGGTAGGTATAAGTTTTTGGTAATCAGGGTATTTACCTTCGATGAGGCGGGCAACGAGCTCAACATCACCTGCCTGGAATAAAACTTGTTGGTCATCGTGGGTAACCAACACTTCGTCGGCATCAGTGTCGCTAATAATACGCAATAAATCTTGCATTGCAGTGACCGGCACTAAAAGACTAATATCTTCCTTGCTACTCATCAACTCTTTTTCAGCTAAACGGTAACTGTCGGTAGCGGCCATAAATAGTTTTCCTTCGCTTGTGTGGAGATAAAGCGCGGTCAACACCGGCCGGGCCTCGTCATTTGAGGCGGCAATAATAACTTGCTGTAGGCTGGTTTTAAACACCTGGGTTGGCACGGCCCATTTTTGGCCCTCGTTAATCGCGGGCATTACCGGGAATTCCTCAGCAGAAACACCATTAATGACCGATTGATACTGGTCAGTAGACACTTTTAATCTGAACTCATCAAGCTCGATTTTAATAACCCCTGAGGGTAAACTGCTTATAAAGTCTTGCATTAACCTTGCCGGGACAGTAATAGCCCCCTCGGCTTCAACTTTGGCGCCTATATGCTGTGTAATACCGATGTCAAGATTGGTTGCAACGACACTCAAACGGTTGTTCACTGTTTTAAGTAGTACATTTGCTAACACAGGCAAAGTACCCCTTGCATTGGCTACACGCGCAACATTGTTTAGGGCTTTATTTAAATTTTCCTGGGTGGCTTGTAGTTTCATGGTGTTCCTTTCATTAATAACAATGTAAATTTATTTAAGAAAGTTGCCTTAGTTATTAGACCAGTGGATAATGGGGAAAAACCGGCTTTTAACAGAGAAAATTTGTAAAAAATAGATGTGGTAAACCATGTATTTAAACGTCGGAAAGGTCCGTGTAAAAGCCTAGTAGTAACCCACAAGGCATTATTTGATGGAGTGCTTTTTGTGCACAAAATGTGTTCATAAGCACAGGCTTTCCATACAATTTCCACGGTTTTTACACAAGATTTACGCATGCAATCGTTCCTTGATGCTAGCCACAGCCGTCCGCAAATCAGGGTCAAGTTTAATTTCTTTTTCGATTTTCTCAACAGAGTGAATAGCGGTGGTGTGGTCCTTGCGCCCCAGCTCTTTGGCGATTTTAGGAAAGCTTAAATGCAGTTCGCTCCTGAGTACATACATGGCCACTTGCCGGGGAACCACAATATCTTTGTCGCGCTTAGGACCAAGAATATCCTGTATAGGAATTTGAAAATGCCGAGCTGTGCGCTCGATAATTTGGCGTGCACTTATATGTTTTGGTCTCGCTTGGCTAGTTCCTAACAAACTACTTGCGATATCTATATTAGGTGCTAGGCCACGCATTTCACACCAGGCGAGCAAGCGGTTGAGCGCACCCTCGAGTTCACGAATGTTAGTCTGGACATTACTAGCCAGGTATTCAGTGACGTTTGTTGGAAGTTCAATACCGTGGGCGTGGGCTTTTGTTTGTAAAATAGCGCAGCGAGTTTCGAGGTCGGGGTTTTGCATATCGATGCTCATTCCCCAGGCAAAACGGGAGCGTAAGCGTTCCTCGAGCGTAGCAATCTCGCGCGGGGGTTTGTCACTACTAATAATAATTTGTTTGTTGGCTTGGTGAAGGGCGTTAAAAGTATGGAAAAATTCTTCCTGTACTTTTTCTTTGCCGGCGATAAATTGAATATCATCGACAATAAGCACATCGGCACTCCGATAAAAGTCGGCAAAGTCAGTATTCTTTTTAAAACGCACTGCATCCACAAACTCTTGCAAAAACTGCTCACTAGATACATACACAACCCGCGCAGATTTTTTGTTAGCCAGCACGGCATTACCCACGGCCTGAATTAAATGGGTCTTGCCAATTCCCACACCGCCATATAAAAAGAGTGGGTTGTATTTGGTGCCCGGTTGGACAGCTGCAGCTTGGCAGGCAGCGTAGGCTAGTTCGTTACCGGAACCAACAATAAAGCTTTCGAATGTATAACGTTCGTTTAAACCCTGCCGGTAGGTATGGGCAAGACTACTGGCGGCCGGGGCTTTAGCAATGGTATCTTTTTGCGGTGCAGTATTGACAGAGAGGTTTAGGTCGACAAATTGCTCGGGATCTTTTTCTTTTGGTGTGGTAAGCCCAGAGTGAATTTTATATTCGACCTTACTTGCCGCAGCACCGTTTTTTTGCAGCGTTTGCTGGATGAGCGCGTTATACTTTCGCTCCAACTGTTGCTTTATAAAGACATTCGGCACCCCAATAACCACAAGGTCGTCGGATTCACGCAGCAAACAAGTGTTTTTAAACCACGTCACAAAATTACCTCTCGACACCGAGAGTTCAATCTCCCCCAATACTGCTTGCCACAAAGATGACGTAGTTTGCACGCCCGGTAACCCCTCTCTACCACCAAACTAATGTCTTTCTAGTATGACTTTTCCACACGTTGTTTACAAGACTCTTCTTAAGCTGACAAAAAAGCCGTGAAATAGCAAAAAGTTATGCACAATCACAAAGTCTATCTGTAAACTTGTGGAAAATGCTTGGCTAATGGGGGAAAACTTGATACTATTAGTGGGTTAAATATTGTTATTTTGACTCAAAACTCTAGAGAGTGTAACCAAGGATTTTTATGCCAAAACGAACGTACCAGCCAAAAAAACGACATGCCGCCCGAGTACACGGCTTTATGAAACGTATGGCTTCCGCTGCCGGCCAAAAGGTTTTGGCCCGCCGCCGCGCTAAGGGCCGTAAAGAACTTACTCGTTAATCAAAGCCGGATTGACCTGGCAGATTGGTTGCCACGCAAATGATTCACCGAACGCACCGTTTTCATGGCACAAAAAGTTTCGGTTTTGTGTTCCGGCAGGGCCAACTATTGCATGCGCGTGGTTTTTTGATCCGCTTTGTCCATAACCAAAGACGAACATCATACAGGGTTGCGGTGGTGGTTAGCCGTAAAGTTAGCAAGTCGGCAGTGGTACGCAACCGTATTCGCCGCCGTATTTACGAGGCGGTGCGCGCCGTCGAGACAAATATTACTAGCCCTTACGATATTGTATTTTTAGTTCGCGAGGCCGAGCTCGCCAAAGTGACTGCAAAAGATCTTGCAGGCAGAGTACAATCCCAATTGCGAAAAGCGGGTATTATAGCCAATCAACCAAGCTCGGCTACAGATAAAAACCATGCTATAGTAGAGAAAAAGGAGCACAGTATATAACATGTTTACGACGCTGATTGTCCAGCCGATTTTTAACCTTCTGGCATTTATTTATTCATTAATCCCAGGCCACAACTTTGGTCTGGCAATCATTTTGTTTACCATTGTAGTGCGCATTTTGATGTGGCCGTTAATTAAAAAACAGCTACACCAAGTTAAAGTTATGCGCAAGTTGCAACCAGAGCTCAAGCGTATCAAGGCCGAGGCCAAGGGCGACCGCCGCCAAGAATCGGTATTGATGATGGAGCTGTACAAGGAGCGCGGCGTTAATCCGTTCGCGTCCATTGGTGTACTGATTTTGCAAATTCCCATCTTGATCGGTTTATATATTGGGTTACAAAAGGTCACCAAAGATCCGTCGCAAATGATACATTTTGCCTATCCGTTTATCCAGGATTTTAGCTGGATGAGGCAACTAGCCGAGAATATTTCTTCGTTCGACGAAACGCTCTTTGGTATTGTCGACCTATCGCGTTCGGCTTTAGGCAAAAATGGGGTGTACTGGCCAGCAATGATTATTGTTATTGCTAGCGCCGTGGCACAGTACTTCCAGAGCAAACAATTGACCCCAAGCTCTAAAGATGCCCGCAGTCTGCGGTCTATTCTTAAGGATGCCGGCAAGGGAAGCCAGGCCGACCAGAGCGAAGTAAATGCCGCCGTTGGCCGTAGTACCCGCTTTTTGCTCCCGGCTTTGGTGTTTTTGTTTACGGTTAACATTGCTTCGGCGCTTAGCTTATATTGGTTGGTAAGCGGCTTGGTGGCACTGGTACAACAAAGTATTATCTTGCGTGAAGACGAGACCGAAATGGAAGCGGTGGCTAGCAAAAAAACTACCACTATTACATCACGTGCCAAAAAAGCCAAAGAAGCAGAAGTAGTTGTTGCGGCTAAGAGCCCAAAAAAAGCTAAGTCCAGCAAGCGTTCTAAACGGAGGAAGTAAGTGTGGAAGAGTCAATCGTTTATGCCAAGAAATATCTCGAGGACCTGTTGTCGTTTTTTGGGCTTAACACCGATGTATACGCTACTGCCGACGACGATGTCATTGAACTGCAAGTTCCATCAACTCACCTAAATGGTTTTTTGATTGGTCAGCGCGGCGAAAACATGCGTGCGCTCCAATTTTTGGTTAGCAACGCCCTCAAAAATCAGGGCCACCAGTACACCCGCGTAAACGTGGACATTGCCGAATATAAAAAACAACGCGCCCAGCGTTTGGGTGAGCGTGCCGAAGAGTGGGTAAAGGCTGTTAAGGAAAAGGGCAAAGACATGGAACTAAAGCCCATGAATGCCGCCGACCGACGAACCGTCCATAAGTTGGCCGCTGATTGGGGTGTGGTGAGCGAATCGGTTGGCGAAGGCCGTGACCGTCGCGTCGTTTTAAAACCATCTAAAGATACTGGTGACCAAAAACTAGACCCTAGTCTCGAAGGATAGATTTATAGACCGTTAACACCTCTTTGGCAAAGGTGTGCCAAGAATATTTTTTGACCTGCGAATGGCCCGCCTTAATTAGTTTTTGGCGGAGCGAGCCATCCCCCAGTACCTGGTTTATCTTTTGGGCGATATCGGTAGGCTTGGTTGCATCGCAATACAACGCGCCTTCGCCGTAAATCTCGGGCATAACACTGGCTTTAGACGACACAACCGGCGTACCGCTGGCCATTGCCTCTAGCGGGGTTAGGCCTACCCCCTCCATAAGTGTTGGTGTGACATATAGTTTGGCGTGTACAAAGGTCCATTTCGACTCAGCGTCCGGTAAGAAACCGGTAAATATGATGTTGGTAGCGGAAGGGTGTTTCGTGGACTCCTTTTTGAGTTCCTCGTAGTGCTTTTCGGTTTTGCCCACCAATACTAAATTGAGTTTTGGATGTTGCTTGTGCACGATGTCGAAAGCATCGATCAATGTTGGTAGGTTTTTGTGCGGAAACGCCGTACCTTGGTACATAATGTAGTCACCA
>DASRJJ010000115.1:0-11752 GCA_035649555.1 Saccharimonadales bacterium (SeqCode) | reverse complement strand
AACGAATCTTCAGGCGAGCTAGAGTTTAAGTCAGGCAAACATCCAGCACACAACGACAACACCGAACTCAACCAAGAAGAAATTAACTCGGGCGAAAGCCTAAGTTTTACCGTTAACAAGGTTGGCACCTGGGGGTATCACAACCACTATGACGCTGACAAAAAGGGCACCATTGTGGTGAGGGCTAAATAATTATGGGTGGGCTAGTACGAGCAGAAACACCGATGTTGCTGTTACGCATCGGACTTGGTTTAACGCTGTTGTACGCCTCGGTTGATACCTGGCTGCACCCCGACGATTGGGTGGGGTATGTGCCTAATTTTGTGTCCGAACAGGTTGACGCCACATTGTTCGTCAGAATGTTCGCCACGGTGCAATTTGCGCTTGTAGTGTGGCTGGCTATTGGCGCGTACCTATGGCTCGCTGGCTTAATTTTAACGGCGGCACTAAGCGGTATTTTATTGACCAATCTGGGTGTCCTAGAGATCACCTTCCGGGATATCGGACTTGCCTTTGCGGCCTTAGCCATGGCTGCGCTCGACCGGCAGCAAGTAAATCCCGGGTTGACGAAGGTAAAGAAGTAATCATAAGCTAGATACATGAGTATTGGTAAACTTATCGTTGCCTTGGGGCTGGTTTTAGGGGTTAGCGGGTTTATCCCGGCCACAGCATTGGCCCACCTTGGCGAAGACCACACAAACCCAATCGAAGCTCGACAACACGAAGCCACAACCAATGCACGCGAGGACGCCAAGGCCCGCCTTAGCGAAACGCAAAAAGATATGTGCGAGCAACGGGCCACCAATATTACCACCATCATGGGCCGGAGCGTTAAACGTGCCGAAAATTTTGGTAGCTTTTTGACCACCATGTCCCAGCGAGTCACTAATTTTGTCAAAAACCAAACAAAACCGGTTGACCCAGCGCTTATTACGGCTCTCGAGCAAGCACAGGCGCAGTTTGCCACCGACCTAGCGGCCATGAAGGAAAAAGCGGTATTTAGCTGCAACAGCGATAGTCCAAAAGAGCAAATTGTTGCCTTCCAACAAGCGCACCGCACCATTTTACAGGATCTTAAAAATTGGCGCCTGGCGCTTAAAGATATCATAGTGCTATTTAAACCGGCACAGGTGGACGCTTCGTGAAGACGCGCCAAGCCGGATTTAGCACCATCGAAGCCATTATAATTGGCGTAATTTTGATTGCGCTTATTGCCATAGGTGTATGGGTGGTTAAAGAGCAATCCAAAGAAGACAAACCTTCTTACAGCAGCGCCGAATCCGTGGATGCGCCAGCCGTGCCACAAGTTGACGCCCAGTCTGACCTAGAAGAAGTAGATAAAACACTCGATAGCCTGAATTTAGAAGCCGGGGTTTCCGATAACGCCGACCTCGACACCCAAAGCGACGCCTTTAGTAATTAGACATTTATTTATTTTTATGGTATAATTCTTATGTTAAGTAAACGTCTTTTGTCGTGAGGCAATTATCTAAAGGAGTTGTCATGAAAAAATTGTACATTGCAGCCGCTATTTCGGCAGTAATTGGCGTGCTATTGGCTGGAAGTTTGGCGGGCACGGCTTTAGCCTGGCATCCGGTAGGTAAAATCAAAAAACACGTACAAAACGTAACAACCAATGGCACTAAATCGGACGCAGAAGATGAAGCGACCGCAGTAAATGCTAAGCCAGGCGATACTTTAAAGTACACAGTAAAGGTTTGGAACGAAGGCCAGCCTAACCAGCAAGGTCTTAACGACATGGTAGAAACGGTCATGACCGATATGCTGCCTGCTGGTGTCGAACTAATTAGCAACCCAGCCAAGCGGGACATTACCGAAAACATCGGCCGCTTGCGCCCAGGCGAAAGCAAAACGTTTGAATACGACGTAAAAGTCACCAAACAGCAAAGCGGTGCAATCAAAAACACGGCTTGCTTTACGGGTGATACCGAAGTACATGACAACCACCAAGAAGATTGTGACGACGCCTTTGTAAAAGCTACCGTCGAAGATAAAAAACCAGAGGAGCCAAAACCAACCACACCGCAAATTCTGTCTACAACCACCTTGCCAGTAACTGGCCCAGGCAGTGTTGTCGGCTTGTTTGTTGGAATTAGTGGTCTTGGATATTTGGCGCACCGTTTATTCAACCGCAAAAAATAGTGTAAAACTGTAGTCCAAAAAAGGAGCCTTTGCTGGCTCCTTTTTTATGACAAACTTGACTAAACTAAATAAGAATAGCGCTAGTGTGAGGGATTCATCAGTTTTAATAACTTTTGGGTAGTGTTCCAGTTGCGGATGGTCATGTCTTGGTATATTGGCATGGCCACAAGTTTGTTGAGATAGCTTTGCGTGGCTTTAGTTTCCAGACGCTGATGGAATATGGCTCCTGGTCCTGCCCAAGCTTCGTCCACACCTTCTTTTAGGGGAATTACTGCTAAGGCTTCGGCAGCAGTAAGCGGCGTCTTCAGAAATAGGACGTAATAACGGTAGTCTGTAGGTTTTGTGCCAAAACCTTTGGGCGCACCATGTACTATTTGCTCCAGGTGCTCAGGTGTGTAGACGATGGCTTTCGCTTTGTAGCCAAAGGTTTTTACCAGCATAGCCTCAACAGTGCTGGTTAGTGTAGATATATTTTGTTTCGGTGCTTCAAATATGACATTTCCGCTTTGAATGTAAGTAGTGACATTGCTAAAACCATGTTTCTCGAAGCATGTCTTTAAATCGGTCATTTTAATAATGTTATTACCGCCGACATTAATACCGCGCAAAAGTGCCAAATATTTCGCCATATTTGTAGTGTACCAAGTAAACTGCCCCTAACCGGCATTTGTAAAATGATTGATTTTTTGTTGTAAGATGGTAAGGTACTGTCATGTCTTTGCCGCATCACATAGAATCTTTTAGCACCGCTCAGCTTGCAGCGTTAGATGCCGGGCTAGAACCCCAGTTAGTGTCTTGGGCGTACGAGAATCGTCTTGTCGTGGCAAGTGGGCCAATAATCAAGAGACTCGCGGGTGTTTGCATAAACAGGGCTATAGAAAAAGCCCAGAGTGCCAAAAGCGATTTTGACCAAGGGGTAAGTGCCGAGAAACACATAGACGTACCAGACCACGACTTAGGGAATCTAACCCTGGCCGAGATTGCCGGACGCGCAGCTGCCTGCTGGTCCCGGGCAAAATTGTTGGCGGGCTGGTATGACTTGCAGGTTGGTGATCTAGGCACATTAAACGTCCTTCAGAAGGATTGGGACGATCGTACCCAAGGGTTAGAGCGGGCCGTAGGAGACATGCCAAAACAACTGGGAATTGTTACATTTGCCGCACAAGATGTTTTTGTAGGTATAATGGCTGGCATGGGTGATGCTGTTAGAGCCCAAGGCCCCGATGTGCTGACAAGCTATATGGCTGGCCCTCTTCGCCCCGACCTGTCCGTCTGAGACAGAGCTTCTCGGCTAATTCCGGTGAGCCAGAATGTATAACTCTAACTAGTTGTGAGGTTTACAGAGTTACCTGCATATGTGATAATTGAACTGTTTGTGTCAGTAGCAGAGACTTCTTACCAAATGGAGCGATCTGGTGGTCCTCCTTCGGAATTCTCCACTGAACATGCAAGTATATCGCTATTGCGAGAGGTTGTGGATATAGATATGCTTTCTGCTCACCTGCGTGTTTTTGCTGATAGGCCGTGGCCGACCCACTCTTTGTCGGATAGAATTGTTGATCAAGAGTATATCCCTATAGTTACCGATCCTCCCACAGCTGAAGCTTGGATAATGGAAATTAGGTCAGACCGAAAAATAGCTGTAAACGGCAAAGCCACAAGTTTCTACAAAGGTGTCAGCTTAAAACTATTGAATCTTTTGTTTCTTACCTGCGATCAACGCTTAACAAGCAGAGATTTTGTGACGTTAGGACTTGCCGAATATGGAGAAGTCCTAAAGAACGACCCACATTTTTATAATTCTTACCTCGATAGTCAAACCCACACTTATAGAGCAGCACGCCAAAGACTACAGGAAAAAGTTGCGCCTTACAATCTGTTTGATCGTCCAAAGTTGGATGCCTATACATCGTACAGAATAAATCCTTCTATGCGTCTTGTTGACAGGCGGATAAACAATCCTTAGTTGCTATACTGTTTGCATGCGAGAGTATGTGGTGGATGTACACGTTCATTCTAAATATAGCCGGGCAACGAGCAAAAACTGCGACCTAGAAGGGCTATATTTTTGGGGCAAAATAAAAGGGATCCATATTATAGGCACGGGCGACTTTACGCACCCGGAGTGGTTTAACGAATTCCGCAGTAAATTGGAGCCGGCCGAGCCGGGACTGTTCCGCCTAAAACCAGCAATTGCCGAAGAGATAGATAAGCGTTTGCCGCCCACGGTGCGTAACAATCCAATCCGCTTTGTACCTAGTGTCGAGATCGCTACTATCTACAGCAAGGGCGGCAAGGTGCGCAAGCTGCACCAGCTGGTAGTTATGCCCAGTTTTGAGGCGGTAAGCGAACTGAACGCGCGGCTGGAACGTATCGGCAACCTTAAAGCTGACGGCCGGCCAATTTTGGGGCTTGATAGTAAAGAGCTATTGCGCCATGCCTTGCAAAGTGACCCCAACGCTTTGTATATTCCGGCGCACATTTGGACCCCGTGGTTTGGCATGTTTGGCAGTAAATCGGGCTTTGACAGTATTGCCGAAGCCTACGAGGAATTAGCACCAGAAATTAAGGCAATCGAGACCGGACTATCCAGCGACCCAGGCATGAACTGGCGGGTGCATCACCTGGACGGCGTGGCGATCACCAGCCATTCCGACGCTCATTCGCCGCAAAAATTGGGGCGGGAGGCAACGGTAGTGCGAACCGATAATCTCAGTTTTGCCGAGCTTATCGGCGCCTTTAAAACTAACGACCATCGGCTTGTCGGTACCATTGAGTTTTTCCCGGAGGAAGGCAAGTATCACCTCGACGGCCACCGCGTGTGTAATGTGCGTTTCACGCCAGCCGAAACGCAGGCGGCCGGTGGTATATGCCCGGAATGCACCAAGCCGTTAGTGGTGGGGGTAGAGAACCGACTGAATGAACTGGCCACGAGACCGTCCGACCATCAGCCCCAAAATCCTAAACGCGTTGAGTATATTATTCCGCTAGCCGAGATTCTAGCTGAACTCAAAAATACTAAAAGTACGGCTGGCAAAGCTGTGACGGCGGAATATAACGAGGTAATTGAGCGTTTGGGTGACGAGTTTAGCGTGCTGCGCAGTGTGCCTATCGAGGCTGTGGAAGCCGCCGGGTTCCCGCTGCTCGCCATAGCTATCGACCGCCTGCGTAAAGGTGACGTTGTCCGCGACCCAGGCTATGACGGCGTCTACGGCACCATCAAAGTTTTTAAGGACGATGCCGAGCGGCAAACTACTACCAACCAATTGAGTTTGCTGTGAGTTCTGGTGCTATGTTTAAAATGGATCTTAATGACGAGCAGCGACGTGCTGCCAAAGTATCGGGGGTGGTGCTGGTAGTTGCCGGGCCAGGGACCGGAAAAACTAAAACGTTGACGGCACGAATCGCCTATTTGATAGGGCGCGGCGTGGCAGCACAGGATATTCTGGCACTTACCTTTACCAAAAAGGCGGCCGAAGAAATGCAGACGCGGGTTAAGGCGCTAATTCCAAATCCTCCTAAAATTACGACTTTCCATGGGCTATGTTACGAACTATTGGGTAGCGACGAGAAGTTTGTGTCAGAGCTACAACGAATGCAAATCATTAAATCACTGCCACGGCCCATCGCACTAAAAGGGATATCTACGCGCGAACTAGGATTGTTGATCTCCCGCACTAAAAACTCATTACAAAAAGATGAGGTAACGGCAAAAATGGCCATGGCTTACAATGCTGCGCTAAAGGCACAAGGCCTATGTGATTTTGATGATTTATTAGTTGAGGTTCATAAAGGGTTACAAAACGGCGACATTGCAGCCAGCTACAAGCATATTTTGGTTGACGAATTTCAGGATACAAACCGTTTGCAGTATGAAATTTTAAAGCGTTTGGGTGGCAAAGAAAGCCTATTTGTAATTGGCGACCCAAACCAATCGATCTACGGTTTTCGGGGCGCCAGCGGGGACATTTTTGCCCAGTGCAAAAAGGATTTCTTAGATCATAACGTAGTAACTCTTACAACCAACTATCGCTCAGTTCCCGCTGTCATAAATCTGGCCAATGCTATTTTTCCTAACCAGCAAGCACTGCAAGCAAAAAATAACCACCCAGGAAAGGTAAGGGCAGTGCAAGTGCTAAACGAATACAGCGAAGCCGATTGGGTGCTTGCCGAAATACAAAAAGCCATTGGCGGCGGCGATTTTTTGCGCGCTGTTAGCGATGACGACCGCGCAAAGCATCGCACTTTGCGCGATTTTGCCATTTTATACCGCAACCGGTCGGCGGGGGTGGCACTGCAAAAAGCAATTGATGCCTCGGGTTTGCCCTACCAAATTGTCGGTGATGGCTCGCCGTACGAACAGCCAGCCGTGGCAGCGGTTGTAGCAGTACTGCGCGCTATGCAAAGCGGTAAAACAGAAGAACTAGACAGCTTGTCACCAGACAATCAGCGCAAGGCCGCCGAACTTGTGCAAAAATATATTGCAGTGCCCCCGCATGGGGTAGCCGAAAAGATTATACAAACACTTGGGCTTGAGCTAAGTCGTGACCTTTCGCAACTGCTGGCGACCCTCGTCAGGTTTAAAACGGTTCAGGCGGCCTTGGAATATATCGATGACATCGCCCAATCCGGTTTTTACGATCCCTGGGCCGATGCTATCACGCTGCTAACAATCCATGCCTCCAAAGGTTTGGAATTCTCCACCGTTTTTCTTATCGGAGTACAAGAAGGTGTTTTGCCCAGCGAACGCGGCGATCCCAACGAGGAAAAACGGTTATTCTACGTAGCCGTCACGCGCGCTAAGGAGCGCCTAGAAGTAACTTATGGCAAAAATCGGGGCGGCCAGCCGGCACAGCCGTCGTCTTTTTTAGCAGGTCTGCCGCTAGAAACAGTCACTGACCCAGACATGCAAGCCCAAACCCGCCGCCTGCGCAAACACCAGGCCAAGCGCAGCCAGCAAAGCTTATTTTAATACTCTAAATCTATTCGCGGGCCTAATAATTCATCAATTTTGCCGAGCACAATATTGGCAATTGCCGCCTGGCCAACGGTGCTTGGGTGTACACCGTCGTGGCTAATAGGATCTTCGGGCAACTGACGTAGGGCATCGGCTATAGGTATATAGTGGCCGCCTGTTTCGTTGGCGTGGTGCTTAATCGTATCTTGGTAAGTTGCCAGTCTGTCAGCACTAATATTGCCGCGGTTTAAGGGTCGCGGACGGTTGAAATCAAAAGGGGGAAGCTCTACAAAAAGGCGGCACACATTGTATCGAGACAGTTCTAATTTACCCGTAAAACTTTGAAGGCTATATTTTAGACCGTCTAGTGAGAGGGCAGGTTGTAGGGAAGGAGCATTGTGTTCCGAAAAACCGGCCATGACGGCAACAAACAGTCGTCCGTGGTAGCCCCGGCGCGCGCGGCGGTCAAAAATATTCGGTAGGCAGTCCACTATGTTTGGCAGGATCATACCGTTCTCGGAGTTATTGAAGGTAAAGATTCCCCGCTTGCTGGAATTATATATAATGTTTTTGCCGTTGGTGGTGTGGTAATCATCCATACGCGCTATCATGGTTTTGCGTATTCGTTCCGCCCAGCCGCCGCCTTCTGGGTCGCCAATACCGTAAGTGATGCTGTCGCCAAATATTTCGAGGTTTGCCATGTTCGCTATTTTATCATGAACGTCCATAGACTAGTTGAAAAAATTAGGGTAAAGCAGTATGATTACAGGGTTAGCGTGGCTCTTTAGCTCAGTTGGTAGAGCAGAGGCCTGAAGAGCCTTGTGTCCCCAGTTCGAGTCTGGGAGGAGCCACCAATAAAATACCCCAGCCAAAACCGGGGTATTTTATTGCTAACTTTCCCGGGCGTCGTGACTGTCGATCTCGGCTTCGGCGACGGCAATCGCATGATCGCCGCCAAAAACTCTGGGCCGCAAAAAAACGAGTCGCAAAAAGATAATATGCAGGTGCAACGATAGAATAAGAATAAAAAGCGCGCCTAAGCAAGCCAACCAACCGATAGATCTAGAGCCATGAATGTAGTCAATCCCCAGCCGGTTCAGCACAAAAACAAAGGGGATAATAATGCTAATGAAAAACCCGATATAAAACCCCCAGCACAACAAACTGAGGATGCGTAAACCCAGGCGGGTTAGTAGCTCTACGGCTACCATCCGCGCGGTTTTCCCCTCGCTCTGTAGCGAATGCCATCCTTCTTTTAGACTATGTGACACCAAACTAGCCAACTGTAATAAGGAGTAAGTCATTACCCCGGCAATAGCGGCGGCTATTACGACCAGCGCATAATACACAACGGGGCTATTAAAAAAGGCGCCTTGCCAGGTAGTTATTGCTTGTGAGTGCTGCCATACGTAGGTTTTGAGCCCGTTATAGCCAAACAGATAATCATAAAATAGCTGTTCTTCGCTTAAATACAACCACGAATTATATCCAAGTACCAAAGCGCAAAGCATCACTGTCAATCCGCCGCTAAACAACGACGGGGATAACAGGAGGCGAATGAGACGCAGATCGTACATCTTTATTGTCAATATACTAGAAATCCACAGAAAATGCTCGTATTTAAAAAATGTGCTTGCAATTTTACTTTGAAGACGCAATGATGAAAGCATAAGCAAATCAGCACAGGGCAATACTATTTTTATGCGGCACTGGTCTATACCTGCAGATACAAAAACTACACTCGTCATCATGTTGGTTTTAGTTTTAGTGCTTGGCCCGGTTGCTGTACCTTTTAGTAAGGTTTTTGCCGCTGCCTGTACCGCCCCAAGCACCGATTACGGCACCGCTACCAACACAATTACCGTTCCGGGCACCGCTACATACCGGCTTTGGACACGAATGTATGTACCCGACGCAACCAACAAAACATATTTACTAGAGGTTGATGGCGCGCAGTGTTTTACGGTCGGCGGTGGTACTATTACTCCTGCTACCTGGACATGGGTGGACTACCACTCGGCAACTATAAATAGCAAGGTGCAATTGTCATTAAGCCAGGGTAATCATTCGCTTAAGCTAATTGGTAAAGCTCCAGGGGTGAAGATTGACCGTGTCGTTGCCGTAAGTGACCTAAACTGTGTGCCAAATGGCTTTGGTGATAACTGCGACGCTCCCGATGATACTACGCCACCATCGGTGACACTCACTTCTCCAACAGAGGATGCCACACTCACCGGCACAGCCAACATCACGGCTACAGCTACCGACGATGTCGGGGTAAAGAAGGTTGAATTTTACGACAATAGCTCGCTTTTAGGTACGGACACCGCAAGTCCTTACGAAATGACATGGGACACAGTGTCTGTTCCTAACGGAACGCACCTGGTAACCGCCCGGGCTTATGACGCCGCCAACAACGTCAGCTCCGATTCCAACACTGTTACCACTATGAACGGTGACGCCGAACCGCCAACGCAGCCAACTAACGTAAAGGGCACCGCTGTATCGTACAGTTCGATCAAATTAACCTGGAGTGCAAGTACTGACAATGTAGGTGTCAAGGAGTACAACGTTATACGAGATGGCGTACCTGTTGCAGTAATAAGTGGTACTGAGTATGCCGACGGTAATTTAGCCGCTAACACTTCTTATGAATATAAAATAGTGGCAATTGACGCTGCAGGTAATACATCGGCTACATCTTCGGCAGTGACTGTTAAGACTTTAGAGGTGGGCGACACAGAGCCACCAACCCAGCCAACACGATTAAACGCTACCGCCCCAAGCCCGACGCAGGTGAATCTTAGCTGGACAGCCAGTGGCGATAATACGGGGGTGGTAGCTTACGACGTGTATCGCTCTAAAAATAATGGCGTTGCCAGCAAAGTCGGCACTACTACGACCACCAGTTTTGGCGATGCTTCTGTCAGCCCCAGAACAAATTACACGTACTATGTGGTGGCTCGTGATGGCGCCGGCAACAGTAGCCCGGCATCAGACAAAGTGACCATTAAAACCCCAGAAGTGATTAGGCGCAAGGTACGATTAACCGGAACAATAACCAACACCAAGACGAAAAAAGCAGTATCGTATTCTCGTGCAACTATTACAGTAGGCAAGAGTCGCTATATTTACCAAGCAGATAGGCGGGGGCGCTACGCAATTAACAGTCTCAACCCGGGGCTATACAACATAACCCATAGTGCCAGGGGATATAAATCTACCGCCCTGTCGGTTAATGTAACTGACTCAATGACCCAGAACGTAAAACTGGAAAAGAGATAAGGCGAAACGATGGAACAGGCAGATAAACAACCGAGTCCCCAACCAAGCAGTTCTTCCAGGGCCAAGAAGAAACTACTTTTACTTGTAGCCTTGCCTGTGGCAATCGGTTTAGTGGCTGTGGTTAGTCTGTACCTACGTTCGCTTAACGACCGAGCGGTAGTTATTCAATCTACCGAGGCACAGGTTGAGGTTACCGATGCCGGTTTTGTACCACAAACGCTTAAAGTTAAAAAAGGCCAACCAGTATCGTGGGTTAACATTGACCCTGCTGCCCACCACTTGCTAGCTGACCCAGACAAACTAATTGATTTTGAAGCTGAGGCGCTTGATCAGGGCGATACCTATACATATATTTTTGAAAACAGCGGTACTTTTACATACTACGACCCAGGTAACCCTAACCAATTTGTAGGAAGCATAATTGTAGAGTAAGGCATAAAATATCATGACAAATCCGACTAAATACATAGCACACAGCAGTTCACGCCGAAACATGGTAATCTCCCTGGTCGTAGTCGTCATTGTTGTCATCGCCGGCATATGGCTTGTACGGGGTGGCGCGTCTGGGTTTTTTGCCTCCAGTACTGTCTCTAGTAGTACACTAACCGGCAATGCAAAGGTTGTAGATGATACTTCGGCATATAGCGGAAAGGCAGTTGTCTTTACTGCGCCCATCGTAACACCCCCGCCAAGTGGTGGTGGCGGCACAGCTACTTGCCCCCTATTCCCTGCATTCCCAGATGAAAAATGTACCGGATGGAAGCACACAGACGTTACAACTCTAAAAAATTGCGATGATCGGACCGACAATGGCTATATTTGGGATGACAATCCAAACAAAGTGTTCATCGGGTGTTACTTTTCTAAGGGTTTAACGATCCAAGCGCCCGGGGTTGAAATTTACAAATCACAAATTCATGGCCCGGTTAACCCGCACTGGTCGAGTAACTACAGTCTGAGGGGTCTTCTACTCGAAGATGTAGAGATCGAATCTTGTCTTGACTACAACGATTGTTCCAAAGTCGACGATAGGAAGAATCCAGACGGCACGCCAGTGTTTGACTACACAAATGCGGCCATCAGCGGACATGACTTTACGTGTAGGCGCTGCAATATTCATAATACAGTTACAGGGGCACATCCTGGTAACAATGCTTTGATAGTCGATAGCTTCTTGCATGATTTTCAGATCGAAACAGATACCAATGATCAGAACGCTCCTTTGAAGAGCCACGGTGCCGCTATTGGGGAAGGACAGAACAATGGGTATGGCAGCAAGATCATTCACAATAACCTGCAATGTAATCGTCTACCTGGCCAGTACCAGTAATGCTCCTCGGCCTTGTC
>DASRJJ010000114.1:0-4802 GCA_035649555.1 Saccharimonadales bacterium (SeqCode) | reverse complement strand
AGTGTTTTAGCCGCTAATCGGTTGGCGCAGCACCAAGTGTGGCATCGACAGTCTGCTCTTTACCGTCGCGCAGCAAACTAACCTTGACCACATCATTAACACGATGTTTGTTAATGAGCGATGAGAGGCTATTATTTTGGTCGATGGATTTGTCGTCAATTTTAATGATGATATCACCAGCCTTAATACCAGCTTTGTCGGCTGGACCGCCAGGTAAAACTGTCTGACCACCGGCTTCCGCCTCTGGCAAAATGTATGCGCCGCGGGTTACGTTCAAACCATATGCCTTAGCAACGTCATTGGTAAGCGGAATGTACATGACACCTATAAACGGCCGTTCTAGAACCCCTTTTTCTTTTACCGAAGCGATTAACCCAACTATATCATTGATAGGAATCGCAAAACCTATACCTTGGGCACCATCAGCAGCAACCGCCGTATTAATGCCGACCACTTGTCCGCTCAGATCGACCAATGGCCCCCCGGAATTTCCTGGATTAATTGCTGCGTCAGTCTGGAATAAATTTTCAAGATTGCCAGCCTCGCCGCCATCGCCACTACTAGCCTGAATATTACGGCCATAACCCGATATAATGCCCGAGGTAACAGTGTTTTGGAATTGACCAAGTGCGTTGCCAATGGCTACGACTGGATCGCCTACCTTCGTGTTTGCAGAGTCACCAATAATTGCTGGCACTAATTTTTTGCCTTTGGTGTCATTAATTTTAAGAAATGCTATGTCGAGACTGTCGTTACTACCGGTACGGCCAATGATTTTGACACTTTCGTACTCTGTTCCATCAGCCAGCGTTATGGTTACATCTGTTGTCCCGGTAGGTACAACATGCCGATTAGTAACAATTAAACCGTCTTCGGTCAAAATAATACCCGTCCCGGCACCCTCTAGCTCGGTGTATCCAAAAAATCCGGCACTCGCCTGACCTTTTACGGTTACCGACACCACACTTGGCCCAACTTTATCGGCGATGTTGCGGATTAGTTCGCCTTGTGTCTGTAAAATAATTTGTTCCTTCTGCACCTGGCTATCGGTTTTAACCTGTTTAGCCCCAAGCCAGCCGCCGCCAAAGCCAACGGCTAGTACGACAAGGAGTAAAAGTGCAATAGAAAAAATGCGCATTTTTTTGCCGGCCCTCGCCCCACTAGTCGGTGGTGATGGCGGTGTAAGATTGGTTGGGGGCAACATGACTTCCACTGCGAACTCCTAGTTAGCGTAATAATTCTTGTACGGTACCGGTAATATTAACCGTTAACGAACCGACGATGGCAACAACAATAACCGCTGTAATCGTGACAATCTCGATACGCACCAATTTGGAAAGTTTATCGTAATGGTCAAGATAATATAATGCCGCCAGGCAATACCCGAGGGCCGCGAGCAACAGCGTTGGCTGGGCGATAATGCCGTTGCCATAAAACAATAACCAATGGCCCAAAACTAACGTTAACGCCGCCCCAAAATACGCCCAGGCAAACGATAATAGTTTGGCGAAAGGCTCATCAAAACTATCAAAGAAATGACGTGCTGCCAAATAACAAATAAGCCCACTTAGTAGCACTAAAACATACAATGGTGAATCGCCCAGTCCAATAAAAATAGCGCTAAGCCCAAATAGTAAGCCGAACGTAGCCTGCAACGACACCATGAAGGTTGATGACATCGGTTTAATACCGGCTAGCCAAATGGCGTAGCCAGCCGCCCACAGCAACTGTATGGTTGGACTGGCACTGTTAACCATAAATAGGAGTATCGATATACTAACGATAATATCTACGGAGTTAGCGCGAATATTGGCTAGCCAAAAACGTGGGCGTACCACAAACATTCGCCACTTGCTAAGCAAAATTAAAACAAAGGCAAGCTGAACGAACTCAATCCGTACTAATACAAAAATAATTAGTGGAAAAAGCACGTTAAGTCCAACGCGTAAGAACTGCGAGAATCCGCTGGCAGGCTTAATTTTAGCTATAAGTTGTTTCATTGCGGGACCTTAAGGCCAACAAAATTAGCGCTCACTACTTCCTAAGATTATCACAAAATCGGCGCCTTCGGACTGAATTGTATCACTTGGGAGCTTAGAAACAGCTTTGACGCCAAAACGCTTTTCTAGATAATTTTTGGTGTAAGGTTTGTTGCCTGTTAGATCGACCAATACCGTTTTATCGTAAGTCTTGGTTGGCGCATCGCCAACAGCGATTACGTTGTAGCTGTAGGTTTTAAGTTCATCGGCCTTAGTGCTGGCCAAGCCCTGTACCGAACTGCCATTTAATACCTTCAATTTGGCACCTTCCTTGACAATGAACCCGTCCGGCAATTTAGTCCGGATAAAGCTTTGGATTGCGGTGTAATTACCCACGCCTGCCTTGGGCACAACCACCGACTGGCCATCGATGTTACCGGTTATGGCTAACGGATTAGATGAGTCCGTTAGTTCAATGGAAGCCGCGGTATTCCCGGGGATTTCCTTAGCAATCTGCATAAAACGGACTGCATCGCCCACACTAAAGTCGGTAGCAATATGGCTACCGAAGGCATCCATTAGTTGGCTGATTTTAACTGGATTAGTATACGTGCCCGCAGATAGAATTTTTTGGCTGAGCGCAGTAATAAATAACCGTTGTCGCTCGGACCGGTCAAAGTCACCCCGTGGGCTGGTTTTACGCGAGCGGGCAAAGTATAGTGCTTTAGTGCTGTCAAAGTGCTGTTGCCCAGCGGGTACCTGCAGATAGTAGGGTTTGTTGGTGGTGGTATCCCATAAATGTTCGGATACAGCTAAGTCTTGCGGTACATTAATATCGACGCCACCTACGATGTCCACCATCTGTTTAAAGCCAGCAAAGTCGACCATCGCATAGTAATGAATAGGCACGCCGAGTACGTCGCCGACTGTCTTTTTAAGAGCTTCTACGCCCGCTGCCTCGGCTTTAGCTTTATCTTTATCGGTTCTAAGGGCCTTATTTTTGGCATTGGCAAAGACAGCGTTTATTTTGGAGGCTCC
The DNA here is from genome assembly GCA_035649555.1 of Saccharimonadales bacterium (SeqCode). Lineage (GTDB taxonomy): Bacteria > Patescibacteriota > Saccharimonadia > Saccharimonadales > UBA4665 > DASRJJ01. The sequence goes on along the minus strand of DASRJJ010000114.1, from coordinate 1,785 downwards.
CTGCCCCGATGCAGTCACCCACAAATCACGCGGTATGCTAACAATGCCAGCCGTTTTATTAACCGGATCGATGCTGGCCACCAAGATGGTGTCGGTTAGGTCGGCACCAGCGTGGCCCTCGCCACCCCTACCAAGAAGCAAGACATTAACCCGGCCATCGCCTTCGCCACGGAGTTGGTCTGGTGTGACATTGTCTTGCAAGGCAGCCGCGTTACCGCCACCTTTAAAGACTTTGTTAAGGTTAAGATACCCCTTAAATAAAAGAAATCCGCCAAGGATTAATACAAGTCCAGCCAGTACCATGGAGCCTCTAAAACTCCATTTGCGAATTTTAGCCCACTTGGTTAATGGTTTACTGTTCTTCATGCGTTTGCGCGCTTTACGATTAAGACTGCCGCCAGGTAAGGTCATGTGCAACAACGAGGCCTCGGCTTTTTTGTCGGCCCTAGTCTCCTTTCCAGGAATCTTAATTTCTGTTTGCGTGCGGTCGGTTGGATGAAACCCCTCTGCCCGCTTAAAATCACCAATATTGCCGGAACTAACAGAATTTGCCTGCGCTTGCTGCTTGCTCGGCCAGACATCCTTGCTACCTTGCTGGCGACCTGGGGCATTGCCTAAAAAACCGTCCATTGAACGGTTAATTGACTGTTGATTCTTCTTAAAATTATGCATAAGCAATGCTCTAAAGTATACCTTTTTAAAAAGTACGCGTAAACCTTATAAACATCCCCATATTGCTACCTAGGGCCCAATCGCTTCTACTATAAATTGCCTCATTGTAATGGTGTTGGCCGGGTCTGCAGCGCCCCATTGGGCACTAATTTGCATGGTTAGAGCACCGTTAGTGGCTACATTGGTTGTGGCGGTATTAACCATTTCTCCGGGTGTGGATGTAGTGGCTGCGGTAAAGATTTCGGCCAAACCCTGAGATTCGGTGGCAGCCGAAGCGGCGGGTGCGGCATTGCAAATTGTTTGGCCTTCGATGCGCCATTCCCGATTTGACGCGCCACTTCCAGTAGTAAAGGTTGGCGAGGTAGCTAATGCCGTCGAACCGGCTTTAAGTTTGAATATCAATGTGGGGGTACCGGTGGTGCTGTAGGTTCCTTGCGCCGTCCAACGTATAGTGCGCCCGGCAACACAATAGCTAGCAGGCATGCTCCAGTTGCTAGCAAAATTGGTTTCGGCTGCTGTGTTGGCGATGGTATTGCCGCCCGGGATAGATGTATTGACGGCCACTAATCCCCCGACACAACTTACCCAGGCACCACTTTGTGCACAGCGCAAGGCACCACTTGCGGAGTTATAGTACATCGCCCCGTCAACAACAGAGGGGTCGCCGCTATCATTTTTGGTATCTAACACCAAAAGGGCGCCAGTGGTATCAGGCGTAGAACCCCCTAATCGCAACGTACCGTCTGCCTGCACCTTCAGTTTGAGCGATGCCGCACCACCAACATCAGAGAACAACTCCATAATACTGTCTGTGGCGGTGTTGCTGGTCCGTCGCGCCCCGATTACCCCGTTGGTGTCATTGCCGATCAAGAACATCCTGTAATTTACATCGGCGCCACCCACCATCATTTGGTTGGCAAATACATAGCGGTCAAAATTGTTAACGCTCATCGTTACTGACCCATCCTTACGGAGTACTTGAAACGCTGTGTCGCTATTATAGATAGGGCGTATGGTGACTTCGTTATTTTCCGTAACTTTTATGGCACTCGTTAACGAGGAATGGTCAGTTATTGTAATGTAAGGTGCATACGCAGCTATGGTTGTGCTCGT
>DASRJJ010000113.1:0-2409 GCA_035649555.1 Saccharimonadales bacterium (SeqCode) | reverse complement strand
CGCAAGCTTTGCACTAATTTAAGTTTGCCTTCGTTATGGCGAATGAACGACGATACACGCTCAATCCGTCCTAGGGATCGTACCCGGGTAGATAAGTCCCAATCTTCGCCACTGACCAGCGATTCGTCGTAACCACCTACTTCTCGATAGGTTTGACGAGTAAAAAAGCGGGCGGCTTCGATGGCGTCACTGCCGGTATAAAATGAGCGTTCCAGACGTTTGCAGGATGCCCAAAATCCTTTGCCAAATGATTCTTCCGGGATAATTACGCCTTTTGTGTTGGGGCGGTAATGCATTACATCTACGCAGTCTTGTACAATGTGCGGGCTTAGCTCCATGTCGGAATCGATGATTAATACAAATTCGCCGTCTGCTTTTTCGACTGCAAAATTGCGCTGCGCACAGCGTTCTGGCCCGCAAATGTACACTTTATCGGTGTAGTAGCGGGCGATGGTGCGCGTGCCGTCCGACGAATTGTTATCGACCACAACAAGCTCTATGGGTTGATACGTTTGGCCGATAATCGATGCCAAACAGGCGTCCAACGTTTTGTGGTTATTGCGCGTCGTCACAATGACAGAAACGAGCGGTTTGTCGGGCATTAGTTCTTGGGTTGGTTCGGTGAGGTCACGGTTTTGTTGTCGGTTTCGTGAGGTTTGAAAAACTGGTTTAGATATTCGTTGTGCGACGATTGGTTCCATTGTGTTACGCCTCCTTTAGCGCGTAAGTAAAGTCTTGGTAGCTGCGGTCAAAAGTCATTTGTTTACTCCATTCCCATGCGGCTTGTTGCAAGCGGTGGTAAATGGTCGGATTTTTAAGCGTTGCAGCGATGTGAATCGCTAGGGCTTGGGGTGTTGACGCGGTGATAAAACCTGTCTGGCCATGGCGGACGCTATCGCGCAGCCCGTCTACGTTGTACACCACTGCGGGTGTGCCCTGGCTAGCGGCCTCGGTCACAATCAACCCCCAGCCTTCTTTGATTGAAGTAACGGTAATAATATGCGCCCGTTGCATAAGTTCCTTTTTGGTACCCTCGTCGACGCGTCCGATGCAGGAAATATCCGATTTATAAGGGCTTTGGCTGATTGCTTCCAGGACCTGGTTACCGTACGAGCCAGAGGCATCGCCAGCGACAATTAGTTTGGCGTTAGGAATCGATTGCTTGGCGATTTCAAACGCCTTAATTTGGTCAAGTGTACGCTTCATGCCGCGAATAGCGCCGAAACTGAGAATGGTCGGATCGTCGAACTTTTTGATACGCTCGAGCGAGGCCACTGGCTCGAGCGTAATTCCTTCTGAAATAATATGCGTCCGTTCTGGCTTCCAGCCAAATTTTGCCATGTCATATTTGGTACTTTCCGACACGGTTATAAGCGGTGTTTTGGCCAGACTAAGCAACCAGGTACACAGCGGCTCGATTATGTAATACCCCAGCCAATTAACTGGCTTTTTGGTTTCAAAAAACCATACATCACGTGCCAGCTGGTGGTACAGGGCGAAACCTTTGGCACGCCCCTTAAATAGCAGGCTAAAATACGGTGCAGTATTGACGGTTTCTATAAGTAGGTCGAACTTGCCACGCAAATGTTTTAGGTAGTACACAAGCGCTTGCGCCGAATGTAGGTAGCGGTTTTTGCCTGTACGAATAATATGGAGTCCGTTTGGCAGCGTTTCCTCTGCCTTTGCGCCAGGATATTGGGCTGTCAGCAATGTCACCTGATGGCCGTCGGCTAGCTGGCGGTCGATAAGTTGGTGAAGTACTAACTCGGCCCCACCCCGCTGCGGATGGTTTTGATCTTTCCAGGCCAGCCATAGGATATTCATACGCCTATCCGTTCCCTTTCCGGCAATGCCATAACCGGTGCACCTTCGGCGATTTCTTGGTTGCCATGTCGCACGACATACAGCGGGCGGTTTGTAACCTCGGCGTGAATGTTAGCGATATACAGCGAAATAAGCCCCAAGCACGCTAACATTAGCCCCACTAGTATGACTAATAAAATCGCTAGCATCGCCGTGCCCCGAAGCTCCCAGTTGAGCGGATCGTTTAACACGTATCTTTCGACATACATAATAAGGCCTGCCGGTGTGGCAGTCGCCAAAATAAAAACTCCCAAGTAGCCGGCCAATTTGAGCGGCACAAGACTGTAGGTGGTAAACGAATTAATGGCCAGCCCAATCAATTTGCGTAAGGTGTACGAACGCACACCGGCAAGCCGTTGCCCCGTTTCGAAGTGCACGTAGGCGCGTTTAAAACCTAGCCAGTCAATGAGCCCGCGGGTAATTCGGTTGCGTTCGGTCAGTCGCGAAAAAGCATCCATAACGCGGCGGTCGATAAGCCGAAAATCACTGGCGTGTGGCGTAATTTGTGTGTGGGCAATCCGCTGCATAATTTGGTAAAACCGGGCA
>DASRJJ010000112.1:0-3266 GCA_035649555.1 Saccharimonadales bacterium (SeqCode) | reverse complement strand
TATATTGTCTAGATTAGTGATGGAAGGTTACTCTTGAAAGAAATACCGCATTCCCCCAATCAAACGCCACTACCTGCAGCCGCAGCTAACCTTAATGATGCACTAATTAGCGCAGACCGGTACGCCCAAGTGCTGTCTCGGGGGTTAGAGCTAATCGGCAGTCCCCACGCAGCAGAAGCACACAGGCATATAGATGCACTAGCGCAGTATATTGGCGAAGCTTCACGCGAGCTAAATGCCGCCAAAGGTTCCTTAGTAGCTTTGCTTGGTGTCGAAGGTTTTACGACTACTTCAAGCTCCCTCGCTATAACAGGGGATGTTTTGATGCCGGGCCAAGGACTCCCCATAGAATCTGGTGGAGATCTGAGATCTATCAGGTATGAAATTGTAACGCAGGAGGGTATTGTATTTCGCCCTACCTCGCCAGAAGAACAACTTAGGGAAGCTGCCATCAATATACTCGACCCAGAATTTTATGACATAAACATGTTTACGTCAGATCGTCTTACAAAAGCTGGCGTTACTGATGTTCGTAGCCTCTACCTTGTTGGACAACTTGGGTTAACTGACGGATGCGTCCTAAACCACTCCGAAGTCCGCCGCTTAATTGATGACCTAAAGACAAAATTCCCGCACTTACCTGAACTGCCCCCACGAGCAGGCGACCCCATTGTTGCTGCCCAGTTATATGACTCGTTAGATGAAATGCCCGCCAATACGGTATTTGGTAATTTTATACGCAAATTTTTTGGGAAAAGCAAACGGATGACCATGCAAGAATTAGCCAACGAGCTGGCGCAGGAGAATTACACTCGCAAAAATCCAGATAAGTTCGACTTTGAATACAATGGGCTAGGGGGCATGGCCGGCATGCACACCCGCACGCAACTAGAAGATTTTATTGAGAAGTTCGAAGAAGCCAAGCGCAAACAAGCCAATGACAAATAGTACCGCCCGCTAGAAACTATGACTAAGGTTAGACATCCCGCCGAAAAGGCACTTCTTCCATTTACTTTGGCAGAGGACCTCGACCCACAAATTTGTGTGGCATATGAAGCGTTGCTCCTTTCCAGGGAAAGTCATGATAGTCCGGCAATTCAATATAGGCTGCATTGTAATAAGCTAGACTGGGCTATAGCTACCAAATCGAACGAACGCGCCAATGAAGCATTTGCCGGTTTTTTGGAATTGACCCAACATCCCGAATACGATCTAAGGCGCAAAGCTTTTGCCCTTGCCCGCAAAGCCCTGGCGTATGAAGGGCCAATGCGACATCGAGTTTCACGCTCTTCCATACCGTATGCAGTAAGACTCTCTACCTACCATGCTACAGCCAACATTATGCAAGATGTGTTGGCCCACCCTGAAATAGGGGAAGGTGCAGAAGCGGGCTACATAGGGGAGGGGCTTATTTTTGGTGCCCTGCTGCGTAAAAATAGGGGACCGATTCCCCATTTCTCTTTATGGCGGGAAGAAAGTAACCCTTGTTACGGAAGCCAAAACCATGATTTTTACATTAAAAAGCCGGGGGATATGCACAAACAACCATGGCAGATAAAAATGAGCAGGTTTACAAGCACCCCTTCGACGCCTCCTGTTAAAGATATATATGTTTTGCCCCTGATTGCTCGGCTTCTTCGCAAATCTAAGGACCTAAAACGCGAAACGGATAGTGGCATAGTTTCTGGGTATGAATTACATGTTGCCCGATGGCGTTATATGGCCGACCTAATGATCAAAGAAACCCAGGACGACATAACACCTAAGCAAGGTGGTCTACTAAACACATTTTCGGGTCTCGTTACTAGATATATGGAGAACAACTAAAATTAGCTGCGAGCCGCCATGCGGATACCGTTAAGCCAAGACATAACTTCACTTTTAGCTTCCGGCGTAATATCTTTTGATGCCACAAATGCATATAATTGGTCATCCGACATGTTCTCGATAATTGTATTCGTTAAGTCACCTCTATCGAGTGCTTCGTACAGGTCACGCGACGATTTAGGCGATTGGAACGATATATAGTCCTCTGGGAGCAAACCGGCTAATTTTGCAGTAAGACCGAGACCTAACTGCTGAACCAACGTACCATAGGCAGTGATTTTATCAAGCCCACCGCCATACGGCAAAGAACGAATGATATCGGCGATAGTAACTCGAGCATATTCATTAACACCCCTAATGGTTTCATAAATATCAGGATATTGAGAGGCCAGCTTACAACCAGAAAGCACTTCTGCCCGATATTCCTCAAGTAGCTTCCCGATATAGCTATCTTCCTGTGGGTGCCCTAGGTCTTTGAGTGCAAGACTCCCTTTGGTGTGCGTAAGTTCGTGCTTAATGAGCGCTTTGATCAAGTCTAGATTCGCCCCATCATCCTGATAACCTATAGCCTCTGGCTCAAGCAAAATACGTGCTGTAGGCTCCATAATTACAATATGGCGGCGCCCAAAAAATGTCTGGACAAAGGCGTATGGGATAGCATCTTCTGGATCTGCAGATTGTTCACGCATAAACGCTTCACCATTCGCATATAAATCGGCAAGATATCTGTCCATGCCTCTGGGTGCAATGGCCGCCCCACCAATACCTCGGGTATGAACTGAGTTACCTATACGCAGTACCATGATGGTAAAGCCATCGGATGTACCTCCGTGGAGACTTTGAAACTCATTGTTCGTTCCGACCCAATCCTGCAGACGACCGCTGAGTCGGGCGTTTGCGTAGCGCATATACAAATCAAATGTATCTTCTGGAGCTAGGTTTGACATGCTACGGACATCTTCACAGGGGTACGCTATCGAATAACGCCCAAACAGCGTCCGAGCAAAACTATCGGCAATGATTTGGCTAGAATTCTGTTTTGCTACTGATTTGCCCTGAGGTTTGGCGGCCTCGCCATGCAGAGCCGAAGCAAGCACTAGGCCAATGCCGTTATCATCGGCGGCGAAAAACCTGTTGTCTACTCCATATGCATTTAGTAAAAAGTTTGCACAATCGGCAAGAGCATCCCTGTTGTGCTGGACTTCTGGCGCCAGCTCACCCAATCTATCAAGTACTTCTTGGTATGAATAATTCGGAAACTGTAACTCTTGGGCCGATTGTCTAAGTTCTGACATAACGGCTAGCATAAGATAAAATTGCCAACTTTACAATAACTAATCTTATTTGCTACATAATCAAAAATAATTACTGCTAGACCGTGTGTGGAGACTCATGATTGTTATGCATAGTATAATAGTTTACAGACAGCGAAAGAGGAG
>DASRJJ010000111.1:0-4954 GCA_035649555.1 Saccharimonadales bacterium (SeqCode) | reverse complement strand
CAAACGTTTACCGGCCTGCGCGAAGTGCTAAGCCTTACCGGCAACTTAGCGCGCGACGATAACGACAAATTTGTATTCCATTTGCACGGCGTGTTTGGGGACCCACAGTTCCAGACCATCGGTGGGCATGTTAAAGATTTGATTGTTGGCGCCACGCTCGAGATTTTCTTGCACCGCACCTACAAACCACTCAACCGTAAGTCCGACAACACCACCGGCCTGCACTTGCTGGATATTTAATGCAAGACAAGCCCCTTACCGAGCGCCTGGCCCGCGCCAGGCAACTACTAGCCGAGATCCACCATGTGCCCATAGCTACGGTTAATGAGGACGGTTCGCCGCATAATTCGCCGGTGTTTATGGCCTTCGACGATGACCTAAACGCCTTTTGGGCGTCCAATATTGATTCCCAACATTCCCAAAACATTGCACGTACTGGCCGAGTATTTTTGGTGATTTTTGATTCGCGCGAAGGGCGGGGCGGGTTGTACATCGAGGCCCATGCCGAAGCCTTGCAAACCCCTGGCGATATAGCTGACGGTCACAAGCAGCTTAAAGATGTAAAGCAACAACTCTACGGCGGCACAGCCGGTTTGGGCGACCCCGATTTTTTTAACGGTTCCACGCCGCAACGGATCTACCGTGCCACCCCACAACGTCTTTGGGTAAACGCCTCCGAGCGCAACGCCGATGGCATATACTTGCGCGACAAACGGCTGGAGATTTCCTTAAAACAGTTGCGCGGCTAGCGTACAATAGGCAACATGAAGTATAAAGCGGTTCTGTTTGATATGGATGACACCTTGATAAAGACTTGGGAGATTAAGTGGGCCCACCATACATTTGTGGCCAAGCATTATTACAACATAGATCTCACACACGAAAAGCTTGGCGAACACTGGGGCAGGCCATTCCCGTTGCTAGTAGAAGCCTTATATGGCAAGCCAGAGCCGGTCGAAAAAATGATAGAGCGGTTTGTGGCACACGAACCAGAATTTTTAAAACCTGCCCACGATTCGGCCACCGCTGCTCTATCGTTATTGCAAGATAATGGCCTAGTCATCGGTGTGGTTACGGCAATGATCTCAAGCGTGGCCGAAGACGATTTGCGCCGTGAGTTCCCCTCTATACCATTTGCGCTAATTCAAGGGGCTGACCATACCTTGGTGCACAAACCCGATCCGTTAGTTTTTGAACCGGCTCTTAACAGGTTAGAACAGCTAGGTATACGCAAAAACCAAGTATTGTACGTCGGAGACGCCCTAAGTGATTTTTATGCCGCGCAAGGCGCTGGGCTGGATTTTATCGCCGTAGCCACCGGCCTGGTCGACAAAGCTTCATTTAAAAAAGTTGGTGTAGGTACAATTATTGATTCGCTGTCTGAATTAGCGAAATTTGTTTTACCAAAGGGCAAGCTATGAACGATAAAATGGTCAAAGTAGGCGTTGGGCTGCTCGTTCTAAAGGACGGCAAGGTCTTGTGGAGCAAACGCAAAGGTTCGTTCGGAGCCGGCTTGTGGGGCGGCATAGGCGGCCATGTGGAATATGGTGAAACACTCGAGCAAGCCATTTTACGCGAATTAGCCGAAGAATGTGGCATTACCGTTAAAAATGTGTGCGTGCTTTGCGTGTCGGACTTTTTAACCCACTCGCCTAAGCATTACGTAGATGTTGGGTTTGTAGCCGACTGGGAAGCAGGCGAGCCGCACATTCTAGAACCAGACAAGTGTGATGGCTGGGAGTGGCGTGCTATCGACGATATCCCTGAGCATATCTTTGCGCCAATGGCCGGCTATATCGAAGCCTACAAAACCGGCAAAAACTACTTTACTTACCCGGCTGGTGCATAGTTTCGAGCCGACGGGAGAGCATTTCGCTAAAAGCGATGGTCTGGGGAGAGAATACATTATCATGTACTGTCTTAAATGGCGCCTGTACTTCCATCCATTCCTCATCATTTTCCACCACATGCTCGACCGAAAAACCCAGCCGCGTTGCCACTCTTGACATACTCCAGTTTGCCTTTCCGTATAGGATATCTGGCGCCGCTGCTATGCCCGCATCCACGAGAAGTCCGTAATTTTGTAGCTCAGTCAATCCATTTAGGGCAATTTTAGTGGCCTCCTGAGGCTGACGAGTATCTGCCAAACTTAGCTCACGCGTGCCAGGGCGGAAGTCGATTTCTGCAAAGGTCTTTCCGTGCTTACGCTCTGGTTTTACCACCATCAACCCGTTATTTATAAACGCTAGTTCTGGTGACAAATAAGCAGTATTAGCAATTTCGACCAAACGGTTTAGCCGCTCTGGTTGCAGCTCTAGGCCAACATTGGCAGCGGCTCTGGTAATAGCCGTTGCCGGGTCGGGTTTTTCGTGCGTCGCAGGGGCCCGGCTAGCAATTTTAAATAAATGCTTAATTGTCACCCCCCAATTTTTGTGTGGGGAAGGGGACGTTTCGGCATGGCGACTGCGACGGGAGGGCATATTTTAACATTAGCATTTTATTGCAATAAAATCAATTATAGTAATTTGATGTATGCAAGCGTGGAAAATGTTGTTATTAAGCTCATTTTATGGTATTATTTTAAGTAGATTATGCGTTATTTACTTGGACTACTAGGAGTTGTCGGGTTAATCATCGTGGTGGTTATCCTGGTTATTCGTGGTTTTTCGGGGGACGATGCAAAAGTTGGCCCGTCACTAACCCAATATACCGACACAGCCACCGTCATGCGTTTTACTACCGAAGCGCCTATTAATGCGGATAAAATTCACCAAGCCGTGCGCATTACCGTTGGTCGCAACGAAAGCAAAGCCGAAATTTTGCAAGGCTACAATGACACGGTGGCAAATACCGCAACCTATCCAAGCAATCCAGAGGCATACGGCGTATTCTTACGCGCGCTTGACCTATTGGGATTTAGCAAAGGCAATGATGACCCAACAATGCAGGATGAACGCGGTTTTTGTGCCGACGGCAATCTGTACACACTAGAAATTATGGAAAACGGGCGACAAATACAACGCTACTGGAAAACCTCTTGCGACGAAGGTAATTTTGTCGGTGAATTAGGTAAAATTGACGAACTGTTCCAGGCCCAAATCCCAGACCTAGGCAACTTCATGCGCGATGTTAATCTGCGTTAACTGTGTAAAATAGTAAAGGTATGGTCCGGGCAATCATTTTTGACTATTTTGGTGTTATTCAGCCAGATGTGTTACTGGCCACTTACCGATTTTTTGGTGGCGACCCAGAGCGCGACCAAGCCTTTATACACGATACGATTAACGCCGTGAATCATGGCTACATTACAAGTTCGCGGCCAGTCATCGCCAAGCGGCTGGGCATAACCACCGAACAATGGGTGGGCGAACTCGACAAGCGCCGTGGCCATGACCCCGATTTACTTGCCTATATTTTAGAGCTCCGTAAACATTACAAAACTGGGCTACTGAGCAATATCGGACCCGGCGGCTTGCAAGTTATGTGGCCAGCGGGAGAATTAGAAAAGTATTTTGATGTTTTTATTGCTTCGGGCGATGTCGGCTATACCAAACCGCAGCCAGAAATTTATAAGCTAATGGCGCAAAAGTTAGGTGTAGAGCCAAACCAATGTGTAATGATCGACGATCTCGAGAAACACTGCGACGGCGCCCGACAGGCCAGCATGCAAGCTATCCAGTATGCGCATTTTGGACAGTGCAAAACCGCGCTACAAAAACTTTTAACCGATTCGAAACAATAGCCGTTTGGTCGTATTGGCGATTTTTTGCAGCTCGCTTGTGCGTAAACGCAACGTGTTTGCCAACGAGGCGCTGCTAACAGTAATGGTTATGATTTCGCCCCTAACAGCCACGCTTGCAGGTGATTGAAATTGATTTTGAATGTATTGTTTTATAGCTAAAATTTCATCAGGTTCGGCGGGGCGAACACGGCGAAGGACGTCATCGAGGCTTTCCATAACCTTAGTGTAGCAAAGGCTAAAGTGAGAAATATCAATGTTTTGCCAATGCAGGTAGGGTATATTACATAACTAATCTATGAAAGAGGTTGGGAACCACGCGTTTTTGGATGAGCTTTCGGCAGCGTATGCCGATATAGCCCCTTACGTGGGGGAATCGGGCGTGGGCGCAACGCTACATGGGCTGGAACTGCGTTCTACGGGCAGTGAAAATCGGACAACTGTCGTCTCCGATGCACGTGCTCTGGCTGATTTGCTGACGACAGAAGGCTTTATTGTCACGGAACCATCATCTCCTAAACAAACAAAAATGGTGTTATACCCCGAAGAAGCGGCCGAGGCACGAATAACGCTGCAGCAACTCAAAACGAGGGGTGCGTCTGCCGAGGATATTGCCTTTGTAGAAGCTGCACTCGCCAGCCTAGACTCGTCCGAACAGATCTAGCTCGGTGTTACAATACAAACATGCCCGAACTTCCCGAGGTCGAGACCGTCCGCGCTGGCCTAAGCCAGTATATTGTTGGAAAAACCGTTCAGGACGAATGGCATGACTGGCCCAAGAGCTTCCCAAAAGCGCCCGCCGATGTGGCGCGGTTTTTGCGTGGCGCCCGCATTACAACCATCCGCCGCCGCGCCAAAGTGCTTATCATCGATCTAAGTAGCAATTATTCGTTGGTTATTCATCTTAAAATGACTGGCCAGTTGGTGTTTCGCGGCGACCACGAACAGTTTGGCGCCGGCCACCCCAACCACAGCCTAGTAGGCGAATTGCCGGATAAAACGACGCGGGTTGTTCTGACATTTCAAGACCAGACGAAAATGTTCTTTAACGACCAGCGTAAATTTGGTTGGATGCGACTACTTCCGACGGTAGAGGTTGCACAGTTAGATTTTTTCCAAAAGGTCGGCCCCGAACCTTTGGCTGCCGATTTTACCGCCGAACAGCTCGCCGGCCGTTTACAGCGCCGCGCCAAAAGTGGTATTAAGGCCGTGCTA
>DASRJJ010000110.1:0-4580 GCA_035649555.1 Saccharimonadales bacterium (SeqCode) | reverse complement strand
TTACGGACAGTCGGGGAATTACCCACCGCGAAACCTATTATGACCTGTCTATGGGTGGGGTAATACGGAATTGTGGCGGGAGTGCATACAGCATCCGCGCGGACGGCGCCAAGATAGATAAAGACGGTTTTATACTGGTGGCCGCAAACTTAAACATCTACCCGCGCTGTTCGGTGGTAGAAACCAGCCTTGGTTTAGGGAAGGTGTACGACACCGGTGACTTTACAAGCTATCACCCCCATGGTTTCGACCTAGCTACCGACTGGAGTAACAACGACGGGCGTTAGTGGTAAGATTGATTAGATGCGAGAAGACGTTCCGAAAAAATCATTAGGGCAGCATTGGCTACAGGATGGGGCAAGCCTGCAAGCAATGTGCGACGGCGTACAACTTGGGCCAGACGATACGGTGCTCGAAATTGGGCCAGGGCTCGGTACGCTTACTAAACAGTTAGCGGCGCGCGCCAAAGAAGTAATTGCGGTCGAGTTTGACCACGGACTAGCTCAAAAACTGCCAGCCCGCGTATCCTCCCAAAACCTGATGATTATCGAACAGGATATTTTGCGGTTTGACCTAACCAGGCTGCCAGCCAACTACAAGGTTGCGGCCAATATTCCTTATTATTTGACGAGTAATTTGCTGCGGGTGTTATGCGAAAGCCGTAATCATTTTTCTAAGGCCGCGCTCCTTGTACAAAAAGAGGTGGCCGAGCGTGTTTGCGCCCAGCCGGGCGGGATGAGTTTACTCAGCGTCAGCGTGCAGTTTTATTGCCAGGCGGACCTTGGCGCGGTAGTGCCGGCGCGCTTATTTACGCCGCCACCCAAGGTAGATTCCCAGATTTTGCTGTTGGCGTACCGCGGCAAGCCACTGTTTCCAAATGTCGACACAAAAGTGTTTTTTAGGATCGTCAAAGCCGGCTTTGCGCAGCGCCGTAAGACACTTTTAAATAGTTTGAGCGCCGGGCTGCACTTGTCGCGCGGAGAAACCACGGCCGCACTCGAGCACGCTGCGATTTTGCCAACCATCCGGGCCCAGAATCTGTCGCTCGACCAATGGCATGCGCTCTATTTGCAGCTCAAACCATAAGCGTTACAATAGTCGGTAGTCGTTGATGGTTATAAGAAAGGTGGCTCTATGAACCCAGAACAAGATAAACAAGGTACCTCACAGGATAATGCGGATGCGCCAGAAGGCGATCGCCCAAATCAAAATGATGTCATGCCTACAGTGGGCGACACCGACAGAAGCAAAAAAAAGATGTGGCTGTGGATTATCATTATTTTGCTACTTTTACTAGCACTCTTATTTGGTTGGTGGTGGATGAGTAAAGACAAAAAAGAACCGGCGGCTAGCACCGACAGCACCGCGCCCCGAGCGAGCTCGGAAGAGAAAAAAGAGGAGACAAAAACGGTTACTTGTACAGATGGCTACACCGAGTACAACAACACCGAACTTGGTTTTGGCTTCTGCTACCCCACCACTTGGGGTATGGTGAGTGTGGCCGACGGCAAGTTTGCGCCTGGCGACACTGGTCAGCGGTGGCTAATACATTTTGCCCGCAAATCGATGGTTAATCTGGGTGTCGTAACTGCTGATTGGTCCACCGAAGAAGCGCGTGACGGTACTTGTGTTGACCCAGCTGTGCAGACATTGCCGGCGTTTTCGCCCTTTTCGACCACCTGGGATACAGAGGGAACACCGGTTATGAGTGCTACCCGTGGCATCGAAGTATTAGCCGACTCGTACCTAATCAACGAAGAAACGGACGACCTCTTAACCAGTGGGGCCTGTTTACATGGCTATACTATTATAGATGCCGACCCCTATACGCACACCTCGGCTAGTTATTCGGCCGATTTCGGCGGGGGCGTTACAACACCGCAGCAGCATATCGACAATCCGCTTGTACTAATCCCGGCCGCTGACCGTGTCGATTTTACTACCTTCGTAAAATCTGTTCACGCACTGTAAATTGCTTAACAAGCTAAGTATGTAGTAGGCTAGAGTGTATGCGGCCTACTAATTCGGGCTATCTTTTGGACCACGTGTCGAGTATTTTGCATCGGCAAGCCGACCAGATAATACAAGAACAACTAGGCATAGGCCTCAGCCAGTTTAAAATTTTAGAATTGCTAGAATCATGGCCGCGCACCAACCAACGCAGTCTGGCCAGTCTTTTAGGCCAGACCGAGGCAAGTATTAGTAGGCAAATAAAACTTTTACAACAAAAAGGCCTATTACTTACCCAAGTCGATCCAGCCGAACACCGCCGACACCTCGCTGTTCTAACTGCTAAAGGCATTAAGCTGACGGTGGCAGCACGCGAAATTGCAGGTCAGTTCCACAGACAAACATTGGCCGGGCTTAACCAGCGCGAGCAAGAACAGCTATTCAAACTGCTTACCGCACTGCATGAAGTTTCGTGCGCTCCTGGCAGACGTTTGGCTTGCGACCGACCTGGTGATATTGAAACACTTTACTCGAATCAAACCTCGGCTTTGTAGGCTGGGCCCAATGTCCCTAACTTTGGGCACTTGCGGGTCACCAAATGTGTTTGTATAACACATTTGGCGCTTCCGAGGTGCCAAAGTTAGGGACATTGGGCCCAGCCAGCCACGTGGTATCAAAATTAGGTAAAGCGGCTAACCTGTGGCACACTAAGCATAAGATGGAAAAACAAACTTTTACCCCAAAAACAGATGGCAAAACCCAGGCTCGCTGGCTACCACGCCTAAGCCTATTTATTTTTGATCGTTCACGCACGGCAGCGCTATTGTGGCTGGTTATTACTATTTTTGGCGTTTTTAGCTACACCAGCCTGCTCAAGCGCGAAGGCTTTCCTAGTATCAACATTCCTTTTTCTATAGTAAATGGCGCGTATTTGGTAAATGACGCTGGCAAAGTGGATACCGAGGTCGCCAAGCCAATTAGTGAGACGTTGGTAAAGGATGAGCGGGTCAAATCTGTCGATTCAACTGCTCTAGGGAATTTTTACAACGTTATTGTGCAGTACAAAGAGGGTGTTGATGCCCAAGCCGTTGGCCATGAACTACAAAGCCGGATCCAAGAATCTAAAGTACTGCCAGCGCAGGCAAGCGTGGAGTTTACCTCGCCTAAGTTTGGTTTTACCGAGCGCGGTGACGACGCAGTGGTTTCGATGTACTCGAGCGACCCCGACACTACCACCCAAGAGCTGGTGGCAGAGGGCGAAAAGCTGGCAGCAAGTATTAAAAGTACCCATGTGACCGGTCTCATTGATGTGTCGGTAATTAACCCATACGTTACCGGTATCGACCCGGCCACTGGCAAGCAAGCCACTAGCCTGACCCGTTTTGACCGCTATGGCGTGCGCGAAGGCAACGTTAATACTTTTTATGATTCGGTGACGGTGGGGGCTAGCCAACAATCGGGCAACGATGCTATCGAGTTTGACACGCAGTTGCGCGCCCAGGTAGACAAATACAATGCCGAGCATGCCAACAGCCCAGTCAAAGCCGCCATCAGCGCCAGTTACGCACCGCAAATTAAAGAGCAAGTCAATGAATTACAGCGTGCGCTTTTGGAAGGGCTGATCGCCGTATTGGTAGTAGGCTCAATTATTATCGCTATCCGTGCCTCGATAATCACGGTACTTGCCATGGTAACTGTTTTGGCTATTACGCTCGGTGTACTCCTGGTGATTGGCTACAGTCTTAACACGATAACGCTATTCTCGCTTATCTTATGTTTGGCATTAGTAGTCGACGACACGATTATTATGATCGAAGCAATCGATGCCCAGCGGCGCCGGCGTAAAGACCCGCGCGAAACCATACACGTGGCCACCGGCAAAATCAGCCGTGCCATGGTTGCCGCCACCTTAACTGCTGCTTTTAGTTTTGTGCCGCTCCTTTTTGTCGGCGGCATTTTGGGGAGTTTTATCCGGGCTATTCCAATCACCGTCATCAGTAGTTTGCTTATTAGTTTGTTGGTAGCCCTAGTGTTTATCCCTGTTTTTGCGCGTTATTTGTTGCTGCGGAAAAATCAGATGGGTGCCAAGAATGTCCACGAACCGGCTGCAGGTATCGAAGCCAAAATTGCTCGGCTCATCAGCCGGCCAATGCTTTGGGCACGCGGTTCGACCAAGAAGTTGCTTGGTGTGGGACTTTGTGCGGTGTTGGTTGGATTTATGTTTATTGGGTCAGCTGGATATTTGTTCCAAAAAGTTACGTTTAATATTTTCCCGCCTAGTAAAGACGCCAATGACCTACTAGTCCAACTCGATTTTCCGCCCGGGTCTACAACCGAGGAAGCCCTGGCTGTCGCCCGCCAATCCGATGCCATTGTCGCTAAAACCTTGGGCGAGCATTTCGAACACGCATCGTATTACGTTACCGGTACGGCCTTGAATGCTAGTTTATTTGTTCATTTAACACCCTACAGCGAGCGCGATCTGCGTTCGCCGCAGATGGTTACCCAGCTAGAGGAAGCCTACAAAGACTTTACCGGCGCCACTGTTAAAGCTTCGCAGCTTGATGTCGGCCCGCCGGTAGAACCATTTGCTGTTCGTGTCAAAACCAATGGTAACCGTGAAGCGGGTA
>DASRJJ010000109.1:0-15397 GCA_035649555.1 Saccharimonadales bacterium (SeqCode) | reverse complement strand
TGATGAAGACCGCGCAACTATCCGCCCGTGGATTAAACTTATGGGGTTTAACCTGCCGGGTTGGGCGCAATCCCAAGCCTCGGTGTCTCATTTAGAGCTGTTCCCGGAATCGTTAGGACGGAAGCTACGGTTACAATTTATCCTCCATGGCATGCTCGATGTAATGGGCGTGCGTGGTAACGAAAACCAAACCAGTGCCCTAGCATACACCAAACCCACACACGACATGTTTATTGCCGCCGTCAAAGCCTTAACATGGTCAGCAGAAGAACTTGGTTTGCCCGTCGGCACCGAAATGACCCCAGACCTTCGCGAAAGAGCCTACTTGCAGCTGCGCGCTGTGTATTTTGGCGTGACGCAAGACTACTATCAACACACTTGCCGTCCTGTCGATCCGGTTCTTGCAGAAGTAGCCACAATGCCGTTGGGGGAACAAATCTTAGTGGATGCCCACGCAACCATGAACGCCAGGGAACTCTTGGCTCAGATCCGTCTAGCCAATGCTGCCCGGTACAGTTCACACAAGCAGTTTGCCGCTTTACGGCGAGCCTACGCCGACTGCTCCTATTTAGATCTCGAACCAATTACTGACATTATGGGGCTAAGCCAGCTCAAAATTCTGTTTCCACTCTTTGACATACATCAACCACAAAAGGATTTTGTTTTTGACTACTTACCCGCCTTCATAAGACCCCTCCTGTCCGGTGACCACGAAACACTAAAACGCAACCTAAAGCTATTTGCTGGAATTTTATACGAAATTCGATATGCTTATGGCAACCTCCCCAGGCTGGACGAGTTTGAGGATCAGCCCTCCGTCGATATGGTCGCCGTCTTTAAAACCCTTGCCCAAAGGGCCAAAGAGTCAAAATCTTCCACCAAAGAAACGGGGATTCTTGTTAGGCAAGTAGGTAACGTATTAGTCCCTGAAATAGTAACCCTAGAGGAAAAATTTTCATACGAAGACGACCTCGCGCAACAAAAACGTCTAACCATGTTACGACAGTACTGGGGAGGCCGGGATGATATTCCCGACCACATTCGCCGCGAACTTGAAGAATCCTAGATTAAGAATAACTCGGTGCTCATGGTAATAAGCCAGGTATATGGTACAGTTTTATCTTATGTTTAGGCGAACAAATAACACGATGCCCGAATACTTTAGCACCACCCTGTCTAATGGCGCTGAAGTACATCTAATTGACTTACCTCATGCACAGACCGTGCAAGCCGACCTGGTTTTTATGGGGGCGGGCGACAACGCGTCCCCCCATAACAAAGCTGAAGTTGCACACTTAAGCGAACACATGGCGTTCAAAGGCTGTAAAGCTTTCCCTACCGAGAACCTCCTTGGTGATGCCCTGGAAGCCAATGGATCCTACGTAAATGCAACCACGCACCCAAACTGCATGCAATACAGTCTAATGACACCTCGGTCAGGGTGGCAGCTTCCCCTACGGGCATTGTTGCAAACAACAGAAACCCCATTGTTTGCTTCTAATCAGATACCCCCTGAGCGAGAGATTGTCCGTGAAGAGCTAACCGGATATCTCGATAACCCCTGGTATCTATTGGAGCCAGCTATATTGGCTGCAGCGGGCAGGCCGGTGCATACTCTTGCCGATAGTTTGCGTACTCTCAACGATATCACCCGGCATGACTTACAAGAATACCACGAACGTACTCACGGAACTAACGTTCTAAAAGCTATTGTTACCGCAAACTTTGACCATATTTCCGCAGAAACTATTTTGCGTTTATTTGATGGCCTAGAGCTACCGCAAGTCGAGCCAGCAGCTTCTGGGCAGCCTCTGCAACAACCGGCAGAGCCGGTAATAATAGAAAAAAATCGCAGTACAATTGCATACTATCTGCAGAAACTGGATCTGCCCCCTGATGCCAATCAAAATTGGGCAGCCTTTTCCCTAATTAATAATCACCTATTTTCTGTCCCTAGGTCGACTATAGGTAGACAGTCGCGCGACATGGGTTTGACGTATGATGTCAGCGGCGGCAGAAGCGAAGAAGATAGTCTGCACGACTCGTTCTATGCGTGGGGCAAGGTCCGCCCAGAAAATGCTAAAGCGTTATGGAGGCTTATTACTGACGAACTATGCAAAGGCGTCGACGCCATCGACCGAACCGCTTTTGAAAGGGCGCGGCTGTATGCACTCGGAAGTTTAGAATTGAAAATGGATAATATCAGCGGAATCCATGATGGTGCTGTGGCCACTATTATGCGAGGCAGGCCCATCAAACGCCTTAGTGCTACCATCGAGGCGCTGCATAGGTCAACACTAGACGATTTTAAAAGCTCCTGGCATGGTTATTTGCTTGGCGGCGTTAGTGTTGGAGCAGCCCTTGGACCCGAAAAGGCTTTTAGTCGCGGTATCGTCGAAGAACTCCAAAACGCACAAACGGCGCTAATCTAAGGGAGGAACGATTTAAAACTATGGATGCCATCGGCTTGGGTGCTCAGTACAGAGTAGCAGACCATAATGTAATCATCGGTAGGTTTACAAAAGGCCAGAGCGCGCCCCTTGTTCAAACTATTGATACCTACCTAAATAAGGTAACAATTATAAACAACGAGCTCGTACTTAAGACACCTCACCATCCCAGCCCAATGCATTTAGGGGCGCTCGATCACGAATGGCAGGCTCTCAACTTTATGCAGGGCGTAGACGTCTCGCCCTTTGAGATACCTCAGCCTGTTGAATATTCTAAAGATCCAGCCTTCCTTGTGGCAACATACGTTCCTGGAAGTACTCTATCTCCTGACCAAATCAAGGTGTTACCTAAAAGATCCTTCGAGCAAATTGGCCGCGACCTAGGGATGTATATTGCACGGCAGATTACAAGTGCCGAGAGTATTAATGACCCTCCTTTGTTGGCCTACGGATGGCCAAAAATTTTTAGAGAATACGTGCGTGACTTTTCTGACCCTCGGTATCCAACGCTATCCGCAGTGACTGAAAAACTTTATGAAAAATGGCATGAACGCCACAGCTTACTTGGTGCTAAAGTTCTACGAGTAATACATGGCGATTTGACATCCGGAAATATCGTATTTTCAGATGTCAACCGTCTTACAGGTATTATAGATTTCGGCCGTCTTCACCGTGGTGATATTGCCGACGAGTTAAGTTGTATCCCAAGAAGTATAGGCCCCGCCTTGCTTGCCATTTGGGCTCAAGAGTTACAAAATCACAATATCCAGGTTGATTCCGATGAGGTCATGTTGTGGGCAGAGCTAAAAGACCTTCAGGTTTTACCGTACTGGATAAAAGCCGATAATCTAAGCCACCCTAATTTCCAAAAATGGAGAGGAATAATATGCAAGCGTTACACCAATTTAAATTGGGATGAATTGTTCTAAAAATAAAAGAAAACCGCGGAACTCCACGCAGAAGACATCTTTAGTTATGTCTGTGACCAACAAGTAGCAAGCCACTTCCCCGTATCTGTTATTTGTGGTACAATCACTTTTATTGGCGGACGTAGCTCAGTTGGTAGAGCGTCGGGTTGTGGTCCCGAATGTCGTGGGTTCAATCCCCATCGTTCGCCCCAGATAACAATGACAAAAGACTTCTTAGAAGTCTTTTTTGTTTGATATAGTTGAATCATGAAAAATATACTTATTACTGGAGTATCAAAGGGGATAGGCCGTACGTTTGCCAAACATTTTCATAGTCTGGGCTTTACCGTGTATGGGGGGTATAAATGGTCGTCTTCTTATAAAGAGGAAGAACCTCTTGCAGAAAGCCTACAAGCAGAGCTGCAAAATCTAATACTTCTGCCTTATGACCTAGCCGACAGAACCTTGCTTGAGCAACTGACTCAACAAATGCATGGAATCCAGCTGGAAGCTATCATCAATAATGCTGGGGAATTTTTAGCTAACAATTTTGATAACCTTAACCTTGAATCGTGGGACCGAAGTATAGCCGTTCATATGACTGCACCGCTTCTTCTTGCTTTTAACCTCCGCCATAACTTAGTAAAAAACGCGAGTATAGTAAATATTGCTAGCACCGACGCCTTTTACGCTGCCTACGACGATTTGGGCTATGCCGCTAGTAAGGCGGGCTTGATTAGCATAACAAAAAGTATGGCTGCTGCCCTTGCACACAAAAACATACGCGTTAACGCTGTTGCACCTGGCTGGGTAGACACAGAAATGGCAGAAAATGCTAACATTAATGAGTTTGCGCAATTTCAGACCCCGCTGGGCAGAAACGCCACGACGCAAGAGATAACAAACGTGGTTGCGTTTCTAGTTTCGCCGCAATCGTCTTTTGTTAATGCATCGGTTATTACCGTAGACGGCGGCTATTCGAGTATTGACTATGTAATAAAAAAGGAAGCGGGGCATTAGTAAGCCCAGGTTCTTTTATGTGGGCTTTCTAAAAGCTTTTAGAAATTGCAGCGCTTTTTGCTGTTCGGCCATGGTGTGTTGCATGGTAGCTTCAAGCTTAACAAGTAGCTCATCGAAAGGATTGTTGGGCACAAAAAGCTGTGACCTCTTGTAGGCCTGCCGGCTTAGCTGTATTTGCCGCATTACTTTACTACACAGCTTGCCGAGACTATGCTGCCAAAATTGTTTTTCAAGCTGTGCCTGCAAACGTGCATATGATTGTCTACCTGGTTTGGCCCCAATCTCACGCAACAAATGCGCCACCACGTACGTTATTCGTCCTTTGGCAAAATCCTGTCGCCAGTCGTGTAGGTCATCGTTAAGTTGACGTGCGGCCAAATAATGGCAAAAACCTTTTTCAAACAATGCAACCCGCGGATCATCCAACGCCAACCCGGCTGCCGCAAGCACGCCCAGCGGCGCAAGCACGTGCCCAACAGATCGTTCCCCCAAAAAAGAGGTTGTCCTAAAGGTCGGCAGACCGGACACATACACGGTCTTACCATCTGTTTCAAAGCGGCAACAGCTGACCTCCCACGTATTAGCATTGTCAATCCGGTTAAACGCATCAGCCACCCGCTGTTGAAATGCACTATTATTGGGTTGTGCAGCCGCAAAAGAGTGCAGGGATTTCCGCATAGAAACATTAGCCACCCCTAACTTTTGGGCATTGCCCTCGGCATCCAAAAAATCATCGTAAATTGTATACGCTATCCAGCCAAATAAATTGGCTAG
Source organism: Saccharimonadales bacterium (SeqCode) (assembly GCA_035649555.1). Lineage (GTDB taxonomy): Bacteria > Patescibacteriota > Saccharimonadia > Saccharimonadales > UBA4665 > DASRJJ01. Next base: position 10,245 of record DASRJJ010000109.1, on the reverse strand, counting down.
GCCAAGTTCTTCATAAAAGGACTGGGCTAAATGCGGCGTCTGCCGTAAGGCGCTCGCAAAGAGTTGCGGTAAAAGTACAATTTCTTGTATTGATTGACAGTGCGACATCCGGGTAATCACAATAAGCATTTCACTCCGCAGTGGCTGGCCAAGGCTCTGCACACAATTGCCGGCTTTGCGCACAATTAAAACACTGCTACTAGGACACTTTTGTGTTACTGGCTTTTCGATATTTTTTGATGTTTTAGCCAGCGCTTCAATAACAAGGGCAGTGGTTAATGCTGCCGACCCAGCATAGGCCGCCTTGTTTTTATCGCTTTTATCCAGCCAAAGTGGTTCGGCTGGCCAGGATCCATCCGACTGTTGCTTGTCCGTCAAAAAAACGATTGCCTCCGCTGGAACGGCATGTCCAGTATAACGTAGTGCCGAGACAGCCAACGCCGTCTGCGCAGGAGTTTTCCAATGGCCATATGCTTGCATGCCTAGGATATTCGCCGCCAACTGCCCAACCCCCTCTCCATGGTAAGCCCGGGCAATAAAGTACATAACAACCAACGGCAACGGATAATAGGGCGATGTAAGGTTTCCAGACAAAATCGCCTTGCCCATCAGCGCCTGCAGCTTAGGCAATGGCTCGGCTACCAGCTCCAATAAATAAGCAACGTTGGCATTAACGACCAAGTCGACATCGTGCCAAGCTATCGGCGAAGTTTTGGGCGCCAGCCAGGTCTTATATGGGCCGCCAACTTCGTACTCGGCCGCCACCAGCAACCTGACGACATTCGCCAAGCATGGGGCATCCACTAGCGCAGGATTATGCAGATACAACCCAATAAGCGCGCAACAGGTATCGTCTAAATCATTCGGGTACGGCCGGGTTGTACGTTCGGCCGCACCCTTTGTCCAATAGTTAAACGACCAATCGGCATTTTTTTGGCCCAATAACCACTGGGCAATTCGCTCCCTAATCGCCTCTGAATTAGCTACACCGCCTAGGGCACCCAAAATAAGCGCTGAGCCAAAAGTAGTAGGTAAGGGGTGAGCAGTACGAAATGTACGACTGGTACTAGTGTAGGTCATAAAACTGCCGTCTACCGCTTGGGTCGACTCCAAATATGCAATTCCCCTAGCGACAGCATCATCGATGCGCGTCATATGCTCTCAGCGTAATCACAAACACTGTGTGTGTTTTATTAGCATCGAGCGTGATAGTACCGCCAAAATGATCTTGGGCAATTTGCCGGGCGATAAACAGTCCCAGCCCCAAACCACCCTTTTTTCTGCCATAAAATGGGTCGAATAATTTGGCACGGTCGTCGAGTGCAATGCCCTTGCCCCAATCTTCTACCTGAATAGTAATATCACTCTTTTTAATTGCCGCGCTAACAACCACTTGTTTGTTTGCCCTATCGTCTTCATCGTATGCATCAATGGCATTAGAAATAAGATTTGCCAATAGTTGCCGAAAACGCAGTGCATCGCCATGGATTTTAAAGGTCGTCTCATGCTGCGGGGCTTCCCAAACAAGATTAACTGCGGCCCGCGATGCTTTGTGCTGTAGTATAGTTAACACTTCTTTTATTTCACTAATAACGCTAAACGTTCTGGTCCGCGTTTTGCCGCGCAGCTGGTCGCGCACTTGTAATACCATTTTGTCGATGTACTGTATGCTGCGCTTGGCGCGTTTTAGCATGCGCGAACGGTTTTCGGCTTCCAAGCTTTCGATGTCCAACGTAAGTGTCGTTAGGTGGTTGGCGAGTTCGTGCATGAGCGCCGTGCTAACCTGGCCAAGTTCGGCAAATCGGTATAGTTCTTGTACTTTTTCGAGCTGCGCTACCTGCAATTCGTGAGTACGCTTTTCGACGATATGTTCCAGCTGGGCTTTTTGACGTTTAAGTGCAGCTTCGGCCCGCTCGGCGCGGTGCAGCGAACGCTCCATGCGGTAATTAAACAGCCAGGACACAGCCGCAATCACGCCAAAAACTAATAGTACCCCCGTTATTGTGCCACTGTTAGATGAATCTGCCACCCAGGATGTATCTGGCTCGTAAACCGACCCTTCTACTATTTTAAGAATTATTACCGTGCCCGATACCAGCCCAAAACTATACAGCGAATGCTTAGCGCCAATTAGAATACCGGCAAGCACCACAATCAGGCTAAATAACGCCACCGTTACGGGCATGCCCAACCCCCAACTCAGGGTCACGCCGACTGCAATCAAAAAATATAAGCCGACAAACGAATAGGCGGCTGGCTTATAGTGGCCATGCCGTGATAACAAATAAATGCCCGCCGCTACAGCCAACATTACAAAAACGCTAATTATCGTTGGCAACAAATGAGAAAAACCTAATACAAAATAATTATAGACGAGCGAGCTTTGTGCAATAAGCATGGTAATAGCCGCGCCAGTTACAAGCACGTTAAGTACAAACTCGCGGTTGCCAGCATCCTCGTGCCCCTGCCGTGGGGCAATATACTGTTTATAAAATCTTCGTAACATATATTTGCCCAAAAAACGCACCGGGCGTGTTATCGTCTACGATGACAAACGCCCGGCTTTTTGTCAACCATAGTTACTGCACCGAGTTCCACGGGCCGCCAGCAACAGCTTCGTCCATCAGTAATTGCTCTACAGCCTGTTCGTCGCGTAAGCTCGTATTTGTAAGAATACTGGTCACGACTGCTTTCATATATAATTCCCCCTTTCTCCCACATTAGGTGCCCTTCCTATGCACATGTTGTGCTCTGTAATTTAAGCGTCGTCAATGACGTATCCAATACCATATGCGGTGCGGATGAGTCGTGATTTGAACGGCCGGTCGATCTTGTCCCGCAAATGTTTGATATGCACGTCAACAGTATTATTCCAAGATTCTTTAGTGCCATCCCAGGCGTAGTCGAGGATCATCGAACGGGTTACCGGGCGGCCACGATTACGCACCAAACATTCCAAAATATCAAACTCTTTGCGTCGTAGGGGAATACGTACCCCGCCACGCTCCACCCGGCGGCGCTCAGAATCCAAAGTAAGGTCGCTCACCTTTAGTTGTCCTGCACGATACGTCTCACCGCCACGGCGCATCAGAGCACCCAAACGAGCCCGCAGCTCGGCCAAATGAAAAGGCTTTGCCACATAGTCGTCAGCGCCAATATCTAATAACGCCACCCTTGTCGGGACGTCATCGTTCCCTGTCAAAATAAGAATAGGCGTATGGATACTGTTGGCTCGTATCGCCTTACACACCTCGTAGCCGTTTTTTTGGGGCAATCCAAGGTCCAAAACAATTACGTCGAATGTCCCAGAAAGCGCGGTTTGCAGCCCTTGCTCGCCGTCACGACACACAACTACAACAAATGTCTTACTTAAGTATTTTTTAATACTCTCAGCCAGAGGTCGATTGTCTTCGATTAGTAGTAGCTTCATGAGGAATACAACTATCGTACCAAGTTAAACATTAAATAGTCATTAAATCTTAATAATGTTTAACCCCAAGAAAATGTTAATTTTAGTATTTATTTAATAATTTGGTCCAATAATTAAAAATGTACCGCACTTTCCTAACTTTGCGCTGATTCAACTGCCCAGACTATCTTTGGGTGGGCATAGTCTGGGCGGCTGTGCCGGCGGCAATGGTCAGTTGATAGCTAACGACTAGCACTTTCTTGGTTAAGAAGTAGTGCTATGATGACTTCATGGCGCATATTCATACCGAACCCGGTCACCACGACCTAACTGTAAGTGCGTTTGTGTTCCGAACCGATGGGGACGAGCCAAAAATTCTACTGCATTGGCACAAAAAATTGCATGTTTGGATGCCGTTTGGCGGCCACGTCGAACTCAACGAAACACCGTGGGCGGCAGTTGCTCATGAGTTGCTAGAAGAATCAGGGTACAACCTACAGCAACTGCAATTACTGCAACCGCCAGACGCGCTTGTTGATTTTCAGGACGTTTCAATTGCGCACCCCCTACCTTTTATATTTGGCACACACCCTTTTGATGGCAAAATAGCTCACTACCACACAGACGCCAGCTTTTTGTTCGCCACAAAGCAAGAACCGCAACATGAAATTGACGAGAGTGAATCGTCTGCCCTACAGCTTTTTAGCAGCCAAGAAATCCAAAACATTCCTAGTAGCAAAATCTTGCAAAATGTACGCGTGGCAGTCTTATACGCTTTTGATTTGCTGCGGAAGTGGCGCGCGGTGGACGCCCTAGCGTACTCGGTTGGATCCCCAAAGATACTGGGCAAGCCTTAGTTGCCGGTGCGGCTAAGCATCGTCTGAACATCAGCGGTCGTTACCCGCACTTGGCCGCCAGCCACAACTTGGCCACTTAATAACTGGTTAGAAACAATGTTTTCTACCACACGCTGCACAACGCGGCGCATCGGCCGGGCGCCTAAACGTGGGTCGTAGCCGGCCTGTACTAACATTCTCTTCGCTTCGTCCTCCACAGCCACCGAAATCTTCTGGGCAGCCAAATTTTTGTTAACGCCTTGCAAAATGATATCTACAACTTGCATAAGTTCGTCCTGGTTCAAAGGGCGGAACAGGACAATCTCGTCAAAACGATTTAAAAATTCTGGTCGGAAAACGTTGGTGCTAATCAGTTCGTCGGTAAATTGCTGTTCAAATTGCTCGAGTTGCTGACCATTTTGAATGTGCTCGCGGATACGCTCGGCGCCAGCGTTACTGGTGGCGATGACTACTGCATCGCGGAATGATACTTCGCGATTGTTGATATCGCGCAAAATTCCCTCGTCCAACATTTGCAGTAAGGTACCCAGCACGTTAGGGTGGGCTTTTTCAATTTCGTCTAGTAGCACTACACTAAACGGCTGGTGGGCAATTTGGGCTGTTAGACTATGTGAATCTTGTGAAGCATCGGCGATGAGCCTCGTTACGTCGTCCGGGCGGACATATTCGTTAAGGTCTAGCCGCACCATGTGGTCTTCGCCACCAAAAAATACCGCAGCTACACTTTTGGCGAGCTCGGTCTTACCCACGCCGGTCGGACCCAAAAACAAAAACGTACCAATGGGTCGGTTGGTGTTACGCACGCCAGATCGGGCGCGGCGCAAGGCGTCACTTACCACTTGCACGGCATGCGATTGGTTAATCATACGCTGGTGGATTAGCTGTTCCAGGTTAAGTAACGTCTGGCGTTCTTCGGTAGTTTCGGCAGTCGCAACTTTTACGCCCTGTGTTTGTTCTATGGCATGAGCGACCGAAACCTCGGTAATAAAATGTTCGGCTTCTGGCATAGTCGCGGCAGATTCCAACAGTCGTACCGCTTTGCCGGGCATAGCTTGGTCGCTTAAGTAACGCGAGCTTAAGCGATACGCGGCTTCGAGCGATTGGAAGGTATATACCACTTTATTGTGCAGTTCAAGCAATAACAACTGGTCTTGCATAGCAGTCAACGTTTCGTCTTTGTCTGTCGGTTTAACAACTATACGGTTAAGATATTGCGCCAGCGCGGGGTTACCTTGCGAAATTCTCGTCCAGCGCTGTTCGTCCATGGTCAAGATAATTTTGAGTGCCCCGCCTTCTAAAAACGGTAAAATAACGTTAGAAAGGTCGACGGCACCATTGCCTTCCTCGAAAAATAACTGCGCGTCGTCTAGAAAAAGCACGATATTTTTGGCACGGAGCGATTCGTGGCACAACCCCCGCACCAATTCCTCCAGCTCGCCCCGCCCCCGGGCCCGGGAGATAAGCGACGACGGGTCAAGGGCTAAAACCTGGCGGAAGTGTAGGTCTTTGGGAACATCCCGGCTAGGTTCGGCCAATTTTTCGGCCAACGAGTGTACCAAGGTAGTTTTGCCCGAGCCCAAAGGACCGACGAGTGTAGCATTGTGGCGCCCGCCACTACTAAGCAGGTGGAATATTTGTTTGATATGGCCTTCGCGACTGGGCAACTCCGAAGCGAGTAGCCCCTGGTACCGAACCAAATCACTAATATTTTGGGCAAACTGTTGCAGTACCGGTGTATACCCAAATGACCAATCGCGGCCCACACCGCCATCGCTATGCCGGGCTTTGTGTTTAGCGATTGTTTTATTCATTTGCTCGTACCAGCGTACGCCGTCGATAAGATCGTCTTCGTTTATTTTGTACGGCGCCAGTTGTGAGGCACTGCCCGGCAAAGTCCGCAGCAAAGCAGCGGTAAGGACGGCACTCGATATGCTGGGCAGGCTCAGCCGAGCCATAAGGTTAATTGCCTCATCCCAAATCCGTGCGCTGTCATGGACTTCGGCGCTTAACGTTTTGAGCAACGGCCCAATCTCGAAACGCACAATAAAAAACCGCCCACCGTGGGTCTGTGTAGCGATGTCAGCAAGCTGTTTTGGTGAGTGTTGGGCCGGCAGCAGACCAAGAACATCAGCATCAACCAACGCCTCAAGGCTGGCGGCACGGGGGTTAGGCGGCAGCTCCCGCAAACCAAAACCGTAGGCTGCTGCCATCCAAAACGGTCCAGCCAGGCCAACTACAAACCAACCAAGCGACAATGACGCAAACCAAACTAGAGCAAATCCGCCAGCAGCAAGCAAGACACCCACCAAGACTAACGAACTGCCTACTGCCTCCGAGGAAATAACTCGTGCTAACCGGGCCTGGCGGGCCCGAGGGGCATAATAATTAAAAGGCAGGCTCATGGCGTCGACCCCGTTAAGGCGATAAGTAGACCGATTAATGGCATAAGTGGCAGCAACGGCCACAACAATAGTTGCAACAGGCCAACGATGGTTATAACTACCGTACAAATAATGCCGGCGACAATGGTAACCGTCCGAATAAAAAAACCAACTATTCGCGAAAACGTACGGTTGCCGAACGCCCGCAATTCTTCTTGTAGCGAACCGCGCACCTTGCCCGCATCAATCTGCCGGAACGGGTCAAACAATGTGCCCACGAGCAAGTTGACCGAAAAAAAATCGAGTACGTTCTGAATACGGCCTCCGGCCCGGTGTACAAGATGCATCCAACCAGTGGTGTACCACCAGGTCAGCACTTCGGTAATGATCATAAGCACAATTATAACCGTAAAAAACAGTAAAGCCCAAGCGAAGGACATCTCACCCACTTTTCTTGGCACTTGCGGGTCACCAAATGTGTTTACATAACACACTTGGCGCTTCCGAGGTGCCAAGAAAAGTGGGTGAGATGTCCTAGCCCCAAAATCTATACACTAGTAAGTGTAAAAGCCACCAGAAGCGGAATAACCAAATTGTCAGTGCCCTTAATGGCAAAATTTTCGCCCACCGTAACCATAATTGGCAAACCAAGCAAGGTTAAAGCGCTATAGCCATTGTCGCCGGCAATCGTATACAACAACATTATGGCAATGGAGGCGAAAAAACAAGCAAGATTGCCAGCTACGCTACGGGTTTCGCCCAGTACCTTATAGCTATTATTGTCTCCGTACGCAAGGCCAACAATTGCCGCTAATCCATCGGCCAGACTTAAGTGGAGCATAGCTGCGGCAAAAATCCAGGGGTCGTCACAAATAAGCGCCAAAATTCCTACTATAATGGCAGCCATGACTTCGCCGACGGCATTGCGTTTTACGGCGTGGATTGACCTAAAAACATTTAACTTTATAGAAATTATGGCCGCGACCAGAGCCAGCAAACTCAGCAGCTGAATTTGGCCCCAACCTAAATAAAACGGCCAAGTAGCGATAAAAATACCGCCGACGATATGCACAAACTTGCGGCTTAGTTCGGAATGAAGCCCTTTATAGCGCGACAAATACTCGGCCAACAACAAAATACCCAATACTACAAGAACAACCAGAAATGCTTTAACCATACGATTGTATTATACTGCTGTTCAAGCAATAAAAAATGGTCGGGGTGATCCGACTTGAACGGACGACCTCAGCGTCCCGAACGCTGCGCGCTACCAACTGCGCTACACCCCGATAGAGCACTATTTTAACAGATGAGCCTTAGAAGATCGAGTAGTGGCTTACTTATTTCGGTCTGCAAGCAAATGTTTGTCGACCAGCCTATTCATGACCCAATGCAAACCATTAACCACAAGGATGGCCGGAGCAACAATTGCCACTGTGCCTGGATGTACTGGCTCAAACAGTAGCGCCAATATAATTGCCGTGATGCCATTTTGCTGGGCAAACGATATGTGCCAACGGTCTTTTTTGGGAAGACTGCGAGTAAGCAAAAAACCCACAATAACTTGCGCAAAATAGGCCGCTACCCCAAGCGCAATACCCTTCCAAATGTCAACTCCCCCAACTAACAGCATACCCAACAACAACGCAGCCGCACAAAACGCCCACATAATTGCGTGGTCGATAAGTTTGACCACTTTGGGCGGACGCAGGAACAAACCGATCAAGGCAATGCCAAGCATCATAAAATACAAAACCGAAATCGAAAACGCCAGCGCCAAAAGGACATAAATAGCTAATGATACCCCGGCTACTAGCCAAGCTGAAATTTCTTTTGTGTAATAACGCACAACTGTGTAAAGCAAGAATGCTTGAGCCGCCAAACCTAGGTTAAGGCCTAATTCACGTAGGTAGGCAGTAATATTGGAGGTAGTATCCTGATTGCCGGTGATAGCTTCCAGCTCCAGCCCCGTAAATTGCATCACGATTAGTGGGGCATACAAAGAAAGAATAACTGTTATCGGGTCGTCAAACGAAGCCCACGAAGCCAGAATGGTCTTAGCTTTCTTCGTCATACGGCTGCCTTTTAGCAGATGGGCAACAGAAAGCGGATCAATTTGAGCCACCGTAATACCCAGGATCAAAAAATAAGGATCTTGGAATAACAAGGCTAAACTACCGCCTATGATAACCGCCTTAAGTACTACGCCAATTGTTACAGCGCTTAGTATAATTTTAAAATGCTGGCGGGCTTCTTTGAGGTCAATACTATAGGTACTGGCATAGAGTCCGATTACCAACAATGACGCTACGACAAAAATATACCAACTGGCATTTTCAAGATTATGGACACCGGCCAACCATGCAAAGGAAAGACCGGCCAAAATAGAAAGTGCCACCTTAAGCAGCTGCATGCTTTCCAGTCTAGCACGACCTAATCGGTTTACCCGATTTTTACGACTGCCAGCAGTGCAGATTTTTTATTTTCCGGGTTCTTAAATACAAACCCGTCACGCTTCCTATCATTACGACCTTCATATTGATGTGCCACTGCTCTAAGCTTTGAAGCACCATAGACAGTTAGCAAATCTATACGCACTGGCTTACCATGAATTGCCCTAGCCCCATGATAGAAGCCCCAACTAATATGCTTGAACAATTCCATTTTTGGCGTTACTTTTCTACGAAACGCAAACAGGTCAATGTGCTTTCCCTTGCTATTCTCGTACCTGTCGCCGGCTACTTCAGGATCGTAGCGGTCTGTGCCTTCTCGTCTAATTATTTCAACCAGCTCGTCTACGGTCTTGTTTGGGTGGGCAGTCGAACTTAGACCTCGTACAATTATCGTCTGTCCTGCAAAGTTTTGTTTGATGACCTCATCAACGATTTTACCGACGGCTTTATGGTCAGGCTCGGTATCGACGATATATTGCGGCACAGCAACAGACAGGACTTTCATATCTACATAATAACAGGGGCGGTAATACTCACAGGTATGGGAGTAGTCGATATAAAAACTAAAAGAACCCATGCAGGGTTCCTTGGTGTTTTTGATTTCGACGTGGTCGACTTACTGATACGTTAAACGAACCTGTTTTGCAGACCTTACACAGTCTACTCATAAACTTCGGTAACATCAAAGACAGACTAGACTCGCTACAACTGTTGATTAGTGAGGGTGGTTACTCGGAGAGAGCGTCTAAAATGCAGTTCTTGTTATAATTAAGGGGTGAACAAGACCAAAGCAGCAAAGAAACCTCTAGCAGAACTGCCCCCACAACAGTCGGCAGCCGATACTTCTAATTGGGAGAACCGCAACGTATCTGCCGTGTCGGTTAATCTAGCAATCAAAAAGCGTGTCGTTCGTGATGTTGAATTTATAAGACCCGATAAAGAACCACAAGGGCTAACATCGGCTCAAATACAGAAGTTACAAGCACAAGAACGTACTAAAGAGACCTCAAAATAGATATACGACAATTTTGTTGAACCTAGTAGTAGCTATAAACAGGTTGTACCTTAGATAACCTGCTATCTAAGCGTCTCTTTACATACTTGTACGCTTAAGCCGGACTCATATCTACAGCCCTTACCGCATT
>DASRJJ010000108.1:0-11568 GCA_035649555.1 Saccharimonadales bacterium (SeqCode) | reverse complement strand
AGACGACGAGTTTTGGGCACATCGGTTGCTTTGATATCGCCGTCCATTAAGTCGTCGGCTAGTTGGAAGGCAATGCCGGTGTTGAGGGCGTAGTCGCGGATGGCGTCGGTGTCTTCGCAGCCTGCGCCAGCCAGCACCATGCCCACGCACAGTGGGTTTAAAAACGTGTAGTGGGCGCTTTTCCATTCGGTGGCGCGGGCCACGTCTGCCAGTTTAGGATTTTTGAGTCCGGCATTGATGACATCGTACGTTTGCCCGTGTAACGTCAATACGATTGTGTTGTTGACGATACCAATAACTTTTATTGTTAATTCGGGGTCGACGTTTAAACCGGCTAACAAAACTTGCGCGGCATGCGACCCGGTTAAAGAGGCATTTAGCGCCAAACTAATGCCGGTTGCTTTGGGGTCACCCCGCATACCTAGCTTTTTGTGGTATTCGGCCAACGCCACATGCACCGCTGGTTTGTCGCGACGCACCACGTCGTGGTCCTGAATGTCGTCGATAATTAGCATAGATGCATGTAGCATTTCGATAGCGGTTGCGGCGCGCGCAATCATAGTTTTGTCTTGCCCGCCCAGCATTTCGTAGCCGCAAATAACCAACGCGCCCCTAATCCGCTTGCCGCCACGGGTTAATAGATCAAGATATTCGTCGGTTACAACGCTGGGATATTGCCCGTATTGGTCCAAGGTAACTTTGCGAACATGCTGCGAATAAGCCGCAATGTCGGCGTCAATAATTGCTTTATAAGCCCTCAATTTGCCCGCAAATTCCGCCGCGCGTTCTTTCATAATGCAAGTATATCTGTTTTTTGACCGAAATTTAGTATACTGGTAGGCATGCAACATCCAAAAATTATCGCGTTGGTGGGCATGGCAGGCTCCGGCAAGGGCACCTGCACAACTTTTATCTCCGAAACATACCACATACCGGTTGTTCACTTTGGCAACATGGTGTACGAGGAAGTCGAGCGCCGTGGCCTCGACATCGTTAAGCACGAACGTGAAGTACGCGAAGACATGCGCCGCCAAGAGGGGTTAACCGTCCTGGCCAAACGTGCCGCCAAACGTGCCCAGGAATTTTTAGACAAGGGAGAAAAAACCGTAGTGCTCGACGGGCTGTACAGCTGGAGCGAATATAAATATCTCAAAGAAGCATTCGGCGACGACATTCAAGTTATTGCCGTGGTCGCCCCACGTAAATTACGGTACGCACGCGCAGCCAGCCGCCAAGATGCTCGCCGCAAATACACTGCCGAACAAGTCGAAAAACGCGATATCGAAGAGATTGAAAACCTCGAAAAGGGCGGCCCCATCGCTATGGCAGATTACACCATCCTCAACGACACTACACCTGACGCAATGCTAGGTAGCTTGCGAAGCGTTTTAAATAACCTCGATTTGTAGAAAACTATTTAACATAATCGGGCAGTTTTGCGGGGAGCGTGCCAGGGGCACGCGAGTAATCTAAAAACAACACTACTTGATGTAGTCGTGCAGTTTGCGGGCATCTTTGTGTTTGCGCAGTTTGGCTAGGGCCTTGGCTTCGATTTGGCGGATGCGTTCGCGGGTAACGCTAAATTCCTGGCCAACTTCTTCGAGCGTGTGCTGTTTGCCATCTTCTAGCCCAAAACGCAGTTTGAGGATTTTTTGCTCGCGCTCGGTCAGCGCGCTAAGCATGTCTTTTACTTGTTCTTTGAGCAACTGGCCGGTGGCCGATTCTTCGGGGCTGATGGTGTCTTCGTCTTCGATAAAGTCGGCCAGCACCGACTCTTCCTCGTCGTCGCGAATGCTGGCGTCAAGGCTGGAAATATCCTGCTTGATCTTCATGATGTGCTCAACCTTGTCGACTTCGATCTCCATCGCGGCAGCAATTTCCTCGTTGCTGGGCTCACGGTTAAGCTCTTGCGTCAAACGTCGCTGGGTGCGCAGCAATTTGTTGATGGTCTCGACCATGTGCACAGGGATACGGATCGTGCGCGCCTGGTCGGCAATAGCCCGGGTAATCGCTTGGCGGATCCACCAGGTGGCGTAGGTACTGAACTTAAAGCCTTTGTCTGGGTCAAATTTTTCGACGGCGCGCAGTAACCCCGTGTTGCCTTCTTGAATAAGATCGAGCAGGTCTAATCCGCGCCCGACGTAGCGCTTGGCGATACTTACCACCAAACGCATATTGGCTTCGGCCATTTTGTCTTTGGCGTCTTTGTCGCCAGCAACAACACGCTTTGCAAGCGCTAGCTCTTCCTCGGCGTTTAACAGCGGGATTTTACCAATTTCGCGCAAGTACAAACGCACACTGTCGTCGGCGATGTCGTCTAGGTAGCGTTGGTCGTCTCGTACTACCTCTTCGGCGTCTTCTTCGGTCCATTCGTCGGCTATGTCGTCGGCTGGCGCAACCGGCGAATTTACTTGTACGTTAGAATCGGCCAGTTCGGTGTACAAACTGTCGAGCAGCTCGGCATTTTCGGCAGTGTCGGCAATGGCGGCCGAGATATCGCGCTGGTCAATTTTGCCAGCCTTTTTAGCCTTAGCCACAAGCTGTTTTTTGATTTCTTCGAGGTCGGTTGGCGTGTCAGCCACCTTCTTCGGTTTCTTGTCTTTAGGTTCTTTCTTGGGCATAGGCCTCCTCTAGCGTTGACTTTTTAGTAGTGCGTCGAGCTTTTTGGCTGCCCCTAGGAGTTGCGTAGCGCGTTCGGGCGCAGCCGATTGCAACTCGTGGGCAATCCGTTGTTTTTGCATTTTGACGTAACCGGTAACCAGATGGTCCCTAAGTCGCTGGGCCTCGTTGGCCAGCTCCAGAGCATCCACATCTTGGTACACTTCCTCAAAGAGTAATGTCACTATCTTACCATACTCTTCCAGGGGTCGCAACGCTGGGGAATCAACAACGATTTCTGGCTGCTCTTGCAATAGTGCAGCTAGCTTACGGGCCGGTTCGTCGGGCAGTATTTGCGTGGGAAATGTAGACAATATTTGCCGCTCCCCTGGCTTAAGAAATGCTAACGCCAACAGATGGTTTTGGGTACGCACTAAGTCGGCGGCTGCCTTGTCAAACGCCACCACCGGCCGGTTTGTTTTGGGCCGAATTTTTGGTTCGTCGGTGGCAATTCCTTGCAATTTCGACTGCAAGGCCATCTTGCTAACACTAAGCAAATCAGCAGCTTTAGCCACATAGTGTTCTTGTTCGACAGGGTCTTGCAGGCTGCGGATGACACGCAGTACTACATCACTAAACTGTTTTTTGCCTGGCGCCGTGCTAAGATCTAGTTGGTTTTGATACCGCTCAAACAACCAATCCAGCGCATATTGCGGCTTTTGAATAATCTCTTCCCAGGTAGATTTATCGCTGCGGATTAGCTCGTCCGGGTCCTTACCGCTAGGGATAGAAATAATACTCAGCGACACGCCAACCTTACTCGCGATGGGTATGGCGCGTTCGGTAGCATTTAATCCGGCAGCATCGGCGTCAAAACTAAGGCGAATGTCGGGCGTAAAGCGGCCCAGCGCTTTAAGCTGCCATTCGGTCAAGGCCGTGCCGGCTGTAGCGACTACTTGTCTTACGCCAGCTTGATGACTGGCAATTACATCTAGGTTGCCTTCGGCCAATACTACAAATTTGCTTTTACGGATGGCCTCTTTAGCCAAATGCAACCCAAACACGTGGCGTGACTTGTCATACAGCGGCGTCTGCGGCGTGTTGATGTACTTTGGCCCGTTGGGGTCATCTTTGAGTTGTCGGGCGGTAAAACCGATAATCCGGCCCTGCGGGTCAGCCAACGGAATCATAATTCGGCTGCGGAACATATCGCCTACGCCGCGATAACGCTGCGCGCTTAGGCCGGCATTTTTTATCTCGCTGTCGGTAAAACCCTTTTGGCGCAAAAAATCCACCAAAGCCGTACCGCTGTCGGGGCTATAGCCCAACCGCCATTCAAGCGCTGTCTGTTTACTAAACGCCCGCTTCCCCAGCACATATTCCCAGGCCGGCCGGTGCTTACTAAACTGCACTTGATAAAACCTTGTGGCGGCCTCTAGTGCCGCAAATAAGCGTTCCTTTTTGTTGCCGCCTGTTCTAGTAGTGCTGGTTTTGCGATATTGCTCTAAATCTACGCCGGCTTTGCGGGCAAGCAGTTCCAACGCGCCCTTAAAATCGAGTCCTTCCATTTCCATGACAAAGCTGAACATATTGCCACCTTTGCCACTGCTAAAATCGTGCCAAATCTGCTTTTCGGGGCTCACCATAAAGCTGGGTGTGCGTTCGTTACTAAAGGGGCTAATACCCTTAAAATTACGCCCCGCGCGCTTTAACTGGACATACTGCCCTACCACGTCCTCAATATTGAGGCGGTTTTTAATTTCCTCCACAGCTTCCATGTAGGTGCATTATACGCTAGCACACCTCTGTAAGATAGGCTTAACCCTTTGAGGCTTGTGTAGCAAGTATGATCATGCCTTGCCATAGTTCGGCCGACAGCTTACTTAGGTCAAGGATTGTACCTACGGCCGTGCCTAACTCCATAGAAGCGATTATCTGCTGAGCTTGTACTTCACCCTGATTAGTCCCTTTTGGGTCAAGGGAGCCCCTAAACACTGCCAAGTAACCAACATCTTCCTGGCAATTTGGGTCGGCGGGAAAAAAATAACGTGTATACATTTGTAAGCCCGTCTCTTGGTCCACCGATTCTACTATAAAAAGCGTTGCGGGCCCTTCATGGCCTGCCAACGTTTCGCGCACTTTAAGTGAATACGCTTTACCTTCATCCTCATCCGCCCAACCCTTGGTCCAGGTATTAAACAATGTGCCATCAAATAGCTGCGGAGTTGGGTCAGTATATTCGCTGTTGGTAATCGCTAGGGATGCCAACGAACCAATCCCCCGCCAAAGCACAGCAGGCGCTTCAAGTCTAAACTGCTCTACCAATGCCGGCATAAGGTGATATTGTATCGTATTGCACCGATTAGACAAGACTTAGCGGCCCGACTTTGGGTTAGGCTGATACCCGTAGTTTCGAACGGTTACACTAGAAACCTTACGGCGGGCCCAATGCCCGGCTAGGGCGGACAAAGTTAGAATAAACGCCGCCCAAGAAGGTTTGGTGTAGTTTTTTGCTTCAAATGAAGTAGCTTGTAACAATGCAATAACATCAGATTGGCTGTCGGTCGTTGTGCGCTCCAAAAGCGAAGCGGTAAAGCCTGGGTACTTCTTTTCCATTTCAAAAATAATAGCCATTTGCTTTTCGCCAAGTGGCGAATTTTCCCAGCGCAGAGTGGGACGGACTTTGTTGATGGCTTCTTGCACGGTGGCCGTATCTTCCTTTTGGTTCACATTGCCGTATGCCCGGGCGACCGCATGTTGGCCTTCCACGCTTGTTGGCGCATCCCGATATACGTCAGGGTAAGGGCCGACATATTGGCCGGGATGGAGGTTAAAAACGGTCGGGTTGGAATCACCATGTTCACTTTTGCTCAGATCCTGGTAGTGGCCTGTTTCATGACCCACTAACTCCTCAGCATTGCTAAAGAATAAAAACCCTCCTGCATCAGCTAGTACGATATAGCTTTGTTTTTCGCCATCAACGTAGTAGCCACCTGGGTCTTCTATCTCTGCTATATCTTTAATCTTACCCGTTATTATGTAGTCTAGCGGCTCCATTTTATCTAAGTACTCTTTGTCCATGACATTGAACAAACGGACTACACTTAGGGCAAGTTGTTTTGCCTGGTCAAAGTCAGATGCTGGCTGGTGGTAATATCCGCTGGCCATGCCTTCTATATTGGCATTGTTAAACACTTTTAATTTGACCGGCAGGCCGTCAAAAGCCTTGTCGAATGCGGCAATGAGCTGGTCGTATGATTCCGCCCGATCTACAGCTGCAATTGCCTCGGCCTTCATCCAATTTGATTCATAGCCGAGTGCTTTTGCTTGGGCGCGCAGGCTTTCGGTGTCACCAGCGAAGTAAGCCTCGAAGGCTTTACGTGAGCGGGAAAGTTCGTCTTCTGAAAAAAACTTCTCGGCCTGTTTTATTCCGTTATCCATGTATGTCCCAGCAGGGAGCACTAGTTCGTGGGCTGTCTTAATTTCCGTGTTCTTGCCCGGGTCTGTGCTAAACAGCGAGGAAGCACCTGTAATTAATGCCAGGCCTGCCGCCATAGCACCAAGACGTCTCCATAATTTGCCTGGCTCTTTTTCGTGATAAGGGCTTGCTACGGTCTTCTCAGCGCGCGTAGGAGCCTGGCGAATAATACGTGCCGAACCGCCGCCTTCCACCTTGCCGTAGAATGGATCGTTTGAACTAATAGTGAGCGACGTCTTGCCACCCCGACCTACTGTCTTTTGTGCGCTTGGTTCAACCATAGTTCTGGACATAATCGAGCTACCGGGATATATCCAGCGCGGCTTCGCTTGTGTCTGGGGATCTTGAGTAGCCATAATATTTTCGAGATAGCGGGATTCTACCCTGTCACCATCGGTAACAATCAACTCTAATTTACCCACATCACCTGTTTTTTGAGCACTATGCACTATAATTGCCAAGGGTTGAAAATTATCCTCTTTGTATCGTTGTTCAAATGCGGGTAGGCCTAGTGCAGCAAGATCAAGTGGCGCACGAGGTGATCCTTTAGGGGCGTTGTCAAAAAAACTAGCATCGCCCACATCAAACCTTTGCGATACTAAACCGTTCTTGCGCACATTATCATCTAAACCCTTAGCCACGTCATTGAAGTACAGGGTTGTATTTTCGGTCGTCGCCTCTAAAAAGGGCATTACTGATAGGTCATTACCCATTGCCCGGCTCTGTGCTTCAGCCAATTGGCCAGCTTGCAGCGGGGCCTCTGGCCATATGGCCTGTCCTCTGTGGCGTGCCTCTCCGTAGCGCGGATCGGGCACAAAAGACGGGAGTCGAGTTGATTGATTAGCTTCTATGATCATACTTTTTTATTTATGTTATTCTCTATAAAACATTAGCATTTTATTGACTATATGTCAATTAAAATACAAAACGTAAAACTTTTGCTCGCCCCTGCGGTATGGTTAAATACGTTTATGCCGCCACAACAATACGACCAAGGTAATCAATACGATTTTATTGTTAACCATTCACCGCCTAAAAAATCGTGGATGTCGTCGTTTGGTGGGTCTTCGCTTCCACAAAAATTGCTAGTAATTGTTGGCGGAGCGGTTGTGTTGATTATTGTGATGTGGATTATTGGCAGCATCCTGGGCGGTGGCGGTGGCAACACAGCTACCTTAACCAAGTTAGTCCAACAAGAACAAGAGATTGCCCGCGTCGCCGGGTTGGGCGTCGAAGCCGGCCGTACTGATATCCGTAATGCCGCCATAAATATACAGCTAAGTCTAAGCAGCCAGCAACAGCAATGGGTTCAGACATTGACTAATCAGGGCACTAAGCTGGGCGACGAACAAAAAAACGCCTTGCTAAATGCTGCCACCGACCAACAGCTAGAGAGTGCTAAAACCAACAACAGTTTTGACAAAACGCTGTCTGATATTCTGCAATCGTATTTAAACGATTACTCACAGGCCCTCAAAACAGCCTTTGATGCTACTAGCAACCCAGAGGTACAGGTACAGTTGCAAAGTCACTACCAGCAGGTGCAATTGTTACTTGAACAATTGCCCAAAACCTAACCCTCAGAATATATTTGTGATAAAGGCACCTCGGAAGCGCCAAATGTGTTATACAAACACATTTGGTGACCCGCAAGTGCCGTATCACAAATATATTCTGAGGGTTAGGTTTTGGAGTCCGCTACTAATTGGTACGAATGCCGAATTAAATCCTGTACTTCCGGCCAACTCAACTGCCCGGTAAGCAAAATGGTGTTCCAGTGTTTTTTGTTAAGGTGGTAACCGGGCATGACACTTTCGTATTTTTCGCGCAATGTTTCGGCTAGCAAAGGGTCGCACTTTAGACTTAAGTTGACGGGTTCGCTCTTTTCGGCAACTAATGCAAACATTTTGTCGCCAACTTTGTATACGGCCACGCCCTCGCCAAACGGGTAATCCAGCCGGGCGTTTGGCATGCTCAGTAAATAGTCCTCGACCTCTTTGTGGGTCATGCCCCTACCACCTGTTTTGGAATGTGGGGCACCCCATCGTAAGGTAAGTAATACCAGGCTTCTACGACTTTACGGTGGTGGGATAGCGCCGGATCTGCAATAGATTGCTCGTACACAACACCGACGGTCACAAGGCCAGGCACAACTATATTGCCGGCCCACGGCGCAACGTTCAGCTGCTTTTTTACGGGTGTGGTGGCTACTTCATGCGGAGTTGGGTCGTCAATGACCCTGCCCCAAACGTCCTGGACTGTGTCGCCTTCTTGGGGGTCAAATCTTGCGCCGTCTGTAAAACCGGCCGGAATATTGTAGGCAGGCACTCCAACAAATTGCCCGGTCGGTTCATCATTTCTATCGAGCTCCGGGACTATTAGGTACTGGTTTCGCTCCAGGAGTTGCCATCGGTCATTATTGCCCGGGACGATAATACGAGCGCCTGGGCCGGCACCATAAAATACACTATCCGTCACCTCTTCGGCAACTATTTCGAACATTTCAGTATCGGTTAATACACCCTTGGGGTGCCCCAATGCCTGCCGTCGTATTTCCTGTTCACTACCCGTCCAAACTTTATCCTCAACCATACCAAGCAGTAGTACATCGGTCGGAAAACGCCCCCTTTCCTCCACCGACCCGGCCTGTATATCTGGGTCGCCAAGCGCCGCAAAATAAGCATCCGTCACTCTGTTAAAGTACCCGATGTCGTTTGCTGAAATAGAATTAAAATCAGGGTATGGCAAAGGGTTTTGCCAATGGTTCGGACTCTTCATTGTTAGCAGAATACTCATGGGTCTATTCTTTGATCTACTTTTTACTTAAGTACTCCAGGTAAAACTGCAGTTCAGCAATGGATGCTTGGATGTCGTCGAACGCGCGGTGCACATCTTTCTTCTCAAACTCGTTGCCATATTTGCCCTGCATGAGCACTTTAAACGAGCTAACATCGAGCATGCGGTAGTGTAGCCTAAGGTCGAGTGCCGGCCACCAGTGCTTAATAAAATTGCGGTCGTTATGGATGGAGTTGCCGGCAAGCACGGCGGGTTCGCGGCCAAATTCGGCTTCGACCAAGGCTATAAGTTCTTTCTCGACCTCGTGCAGCGATTTGCCATGTTCGAGCTTGTGTAAAAATTCATCGCGGTTATCGGGGAATTCCTTCCAAAAATTATTTTTTTGCATGCGATCTAGCACAACCTCGCGCTTATGGCGCACGCGGCCTTCGTAACTGGCCAAGGTTTTAAAGGTAAAATCGGTAACTTCGGCGGCAACTTCCAGAATGACATCTTTGGTTGGTTCCAAACCCGTCATCTCTAAATCTACCCACAGCAATTTTGTTGGCTTCACTCTTTTGAGGTCTTGCATGGTCTAATTATATAATGGTTCAACGTTACTGACTACTTATCAAACAAAAGTCGGGCGGCAAGCGGCAGGCTATGGAGAACTAGGTCCCGATGTTGCCTATTTTTGGGCAAACTCTCTTTTAAGGCATTAAACCGTCGCCTGTTAAACGAGTCATCCTCACGGCAACCGAGTGCCGTGGCATGGTACAAATAGGTGCGAATGAGTAGCCGGCCTGCGTCGCGTAATACGCCAGTCGACCTGGACAGGGGCGGCAGATCAAGCTTAATCTCGCGGAATTTTCCCGCACTGGCATCTTTGGGCGGCTCCTTCGTTGTGAATTGCCCGTTAGGCGACTGCCGGTACCACCGTCGGGCTGCATGGTGGAGTGCGTCCTCTGCCTCCCCTCCCATAAAGGGTTGATCATACACCAGATGATATGCCAGTTGCTGTACCCCAAGTGATGCTGCACCCTTGTCAATCGACGGCAGCTCCTCGGTGACGTAGGTTACCATGTCGCCAAGATGATGCAGGACGATCATGTCGCACAAAGCGCCGTAGCGCTTTGCCTCGGCTGAATTTTTAGGGGCTACCGTATGGCGTTCTTTGGCCACCATCCACCTTGTGGCAAGTCCGTCAAGTAACAAGACGACTGACTCGCCCAAACGCATTGCCCGCTTTAAAGCATCACTAGTCTTTAAAATTCCTTCCGCCACCTCATCGTAAGGCGAATGGAGTAAACGCGTATGCTCCGCGGCATCCAAAAAAAGCCCCCTCTTTGCCTCAGCTTTTGGTTCGGAAGTTGGGCTTTTAATATGCAACACAGCATCGACTTGCTGATTACGCCCTTTGCGCATCATTCGGGAAGTGTCGGTAAAACGTCCCACGGCCTCGGCGGTATCTTGCCCGTGATTCAGCTGCACGCACAAATCCAATAGCTCAATACCAGCTGGACGTGTGTCGGTGTAATCTTTGGATGGCTCAATTCTGATTTTTTCGGCATAGAGTTCTAGCAAAGTGACGACCACATTTCCTGCCAGAATGTCACAGCCTTGACGTATTTGCCCTTTATCGCAAAGGTCCACCAAGCTTTCTGCCAGTAACCATGCTGCCAGCGATTTTTCTTCTGGGCCAGCTTGGTTGTATACATTGTTTATGTAATGTACGCCATGTCGACGGCTTACCCAATTGGCTGCGGTTTGAAACATATCACGGGCGCCTTGCGGGTTACGCTTATGCCGAGGGTCTTGCTCGTCTGTCATAAGTTTATGAGCGGTTAACAGCATAATCAAAACCGGCGGGCGGTTAAACCGCGCAAACCAGTCGCTTACTTCGCCCGCAGAAAAAGCTGTTTGAGGTTGTGTTTCGGTGATTCCCGGTACATAGCGCGCTAGTACTTCTTCGATTGCTATGGCAGTGGGATTGTTCGGCGGTATGGGCCCGGCCTGGCCAGTCAACCTGGCGGCGTACACATCAAACTCTGATAAAGCCCGCCTTGGAGTCGCAGCTTCACCATATGCTGTCATTAAAAATTATATTGAACCCTTTGCGATATTTTGTCAACTATCGATGTTCCGTAAAGTCGAGGGCACACGAGTTTATACAGTAGTGCTTACCGCTGGGCGAATCATCGGCATCAAATACATGGCCTAGGTGGCTACCGCAGACTTTGCAAACTACCTCGGTACGGTGCATACCCAAAAAACTGTCGTCGGGTACCAACTCTATAGTGCCGCGGGCGGCAACTTCGGAAAAACTCGGCCAGCCCTCTAGCCCCGGCGTATGTGAATCGTACTTAGCAGAACTTTTAAAAATGACATTACCGCAAACTGCGCACTTGTACTCACCCGTTGCTTTGTTTTCGAGCAAGTCACCCGAAAACGGTACTTCGGTCCCCTTTTCGCGCAGCACATGATATTGTTCGGGAGTTAACCGCTTTTTTAATTCTTCGTCGGAAAACTTCATTTTTTTGCTTTCGGTTCTGGCTTTGGCTCATCTTTCTTTTTGGCCAGTTTATCGAGACGCAGCAATTTGTAGCCAGCATAAATAATGATTGCCACCATTAAAAACGTAAACAACGAATATACCACGGCACCCCAACCCACGGCTACTTGTTTGTCGTCTAGGCTAACCATAAATACCTTAGCGC
>DASRJJ010000107.1:0-4095 GCA_035649555.1 Saccharimonadales bacterium (SeqCode) | reverse complement strand
TCGTAGGAAGGAACATGCCGCTGAATTCCACCAACGTAATACGGGCTCCCGAAGGTAAAGACGAGATCACAGTCGTATTCATCTTTTATGTTGCTATAGTTATACGACCGGCAGCTATCGGCGGGCTCCCCTTTAACATTGTGCAGCATTGGGTCAATACGCAAATCGTAGGTATAGTTGTCACTATCTAAAAGGGCGGGGGTTGGCAATGTGCCGAGGGCGCGGTATACAACAGGTTGGGGGGGCCGCTTCCCCTCTATGTCCAAAAGTGACCGTGCTTCCGCATATTTTTCCCATTCTCCAATTACCTTACTTGGAGTCGACTTCCAAAATGGGCCTATTGTCCTCATTAAGTAACGATCATTAGCCCAAGGGTTGGGTTCGGAAGCAATAAGGCTGTATTGGTCAAATGTTAGCGGCGAATGGTCTACATACAGAGGCACTTGGCATGACCAGGCCTCATTAGGCTCCCTGGTCAAAACTCTATCGGATGTGAGCTGTCTTGGGACATAGCCCTCGGCGTAAGGCACCGTAGAAAATGACTCTACCTGTAAATTTGCGGGGTTACGAGCAAGCTGGGGCGTGCGATATGTACCGGTAATAACGAGGCACCCTCTAAAGAAAAGGCACCCGTCTCGTTAGCCACACGTTCCCCGCTTGCTTCTTGAAAAGTATGTACCCAGTCGTGGGTTAAGGCGACGACCTTATTCGCTACTGTGCCAGGAGCTTCCGTGCCAATCATCAAGACTTAGTGAAGCACATTTTTACAAAGTATTGCAAACATCTAGCCAAATTATCCTGCACAATGAGCGCAGCAGCAGGAACTGCCACCGGCTGCGATGTATTCTTCGCGCACCTGTAACCCGGCAATACCCTTTGTTTGCTTGAGATTACTAAGCTCAGTAGTAGTTGGCCAGGGGTTGAACTTGCAGCCTTGCAAGTTAATGGACTGCTGCTGCATAACTGGGGCTGGTTGGCCCGCTCCGGGGCAATTACTATGGCCAAAGCCCAGCCAGTGGCCAACTTCGTGGTTCGTTACCATCACCCGGTAATCCTCTAGGTTACCGCCAGAGGCATTCCACGGATCCGTCGCCCCTTGCCACCGGTCAAAATTAATTACTACATTGCGTCCCGAACGGCAACTGTAATAGTTGTCGCACACGCCGCCAAAGCTGGTCATTTGCGATGGTGCACTTAACCATAATGAAAAATCACAGTCTGACTCGACCCGTTCAAATGCCACCTTGCCGCCAGCGTTCCAGCCGCGCGGGTCACCTAGCACGGCTGCGGTTTTGGCGATAAATCCTGGCAGGTTGGCCTGGTCCACTCCTTTAGTTGCCGCACAGTAGGTATATTTGGCCGGTGCTTGGGTTGTTGACAGGACAACATTTGTGGCAACTAGTTTGTCGAACGCGTAGCTAGCGGCCGAGGCGGCGTTTCCTTTGTTAAAAATGGCGGCATTTATACCTGTAATATATGCCTTGGCTTTATCGGCCGAAAAGACCATAGTTTGTCCGCTGGCCACAAACCAGCCGCCAATGTCGGCAGCACTCGGCTGGATTGTTTGGCCATTCAAAGTAAATGTAATTTGTACAGTTACTTTTTTGCGGAGTGCCTGCAGCTCAGCAGCTAGATTGGCTTGGCTAGCCGGCGGTTCAGCTACCTGCGTTGGTACAGCAAGGGTCGTTTGTCCAGCCTCGACGGCAGCAAGCAGGTTTTGCTTGAATACTGTTTCGTCAAGGGTGTAGCCCGGCTGGGAGGTGGCAATCTCAAAATTCTGTCCACTAAACACAATCCGCTCTGGCTGGGCGGCTTTTACAAATATGGCTGCAACTCCGGACTGCGCGGTAGCAAATTGCTGGTCGTCAATAGTTAGCTCTACTGGCACGGTACGCGATGTAAACAAATTAATCAGGGGTAACCACGACCGCTGCCGCTCTAGTCGTTCCTTAGCATGTTGCCAATTAACGGTTATGCCGGCCTGCTGCGGTGACAAGGTGTGGGTTTGCGCATCTTTCGTCAGAACAACCTGGCTTGGCAACAGTTTAGACATGTCGACCTTTTGGTCTAAATCTTTGTAAGACATTGAGCCCACCGACGCCGCGCCCAGCGACACGTTTGGCAATACTTTGCCGCGGTAAGCCAGCCACATCGCAATGTTGCCCACAATACAGATAGCCACAAAGCCGGCGGCTACCCATAAAGCATAGCGTTTCCAGGCACGCTTTGGCCGCAATTTCGATCGTCTGTCATGCATTAACTATTACTATACTATCGGCACAGCAAAAAGTTACACCCGATGTAAGCCCTCGGGCACTTCGCCAAGACGCGCCAACAAAACAGTGTCTAGGGGAAAATAGTAGTCCCCCGCTTGGTTGGCTGTTCCAACTGATCCTTCAAAGCCGGGGCCTCCCCTCATAACCACACCCTGGTACGGCCCATTATCGTCATACTCGCCACGCGTATTGACGGGTACAGTAAAATCTACGGGCTCTCCCAGTTCTCGTATGCCAACCATAGTTATTGCCGATCCTATCCGGTAGGCGACAGCTGGCTGTAAGTATTCCATTCGTCGCAGTCTTTCCCACTTTTCGCGCTCTACGCCAAGTACTGCATGGGGCCATCGGGAAGGGTCAATGCCTGCATCGCCCTGACTCCCTTGTGTTTTTGCCCAATAATCAGGGTTGTCATTGTCAACAATACCGATACGCCACCGTAGTAAAACGTCGTTTGGTTGCTCAAGCTTTAAAATGTGCCGTGCCGCCACCTGCCGAACTAACTCACTCTTATGCACAAGTGTAGAGCCCGCTTGTTCTAATCTACCTTTGTTGATATCCGATAAAGCCATATCATAATTTCTCTTTTACATCATTTATAATGTCACGCAGCTCAGCGGCTTTCTCGAACTCCAGGTTGGCGGCCGCCAAATCCATTTGAGCAGTCAGGTCTTTAATGAGGTGTTTATACTCGTCTTTAGGAATTTTTTTGAGGTCGAGCTTGGCCTTTTTGGCTTCTTCGGGCAGGTCGGGGCGCAAGCCCTTCTCTATAGCCTTACTAATGCCAGTTGGGGTAATGCCATGCTCATCATTGTACTTTTTTTGGATAGCGTGGCGGCGGTCGGTTTCGGCCATAGTTTTTTGCATGCTGGCAGTTATGCGGTCGGCGTACATGATAACGCGGCCTTCGACGTGGCGGGCGGCACGGCCCACTGTTTGGATAAGCGCTTGCTCACTACGCAAAAAACCTTCTTTGTCAGCGTCCAAAATGGCAACGAGCGATACCTCCGGCAGGTCCAAGCCCTCGCGCAACAAGTTAATGCCGACCAACACGTCATACACGCCAAGGCGCAAATCGCGCAAAATGTCGGTGCGCTCCAGCGTTTCGACATCGCTATGCAGGTATGCCACTTTGATATTGATTTCTTTGAGGTAGTCGGTAAGGTCTTCGGACATGCGTTTGGTGAGCGTGGTGACTAGCACTCGTTGACGCTTGTCTATGGTGGCCCGGATTTCGGCTATCAGATCGTCAATTTGGCCGTCGATAGGACGGACTTCGATTGGCGGATCGAGTAGCCCAGTGGGGCGGATCACCTGTTGCGCTGGCTTGGGCGAGCGCGACAGCTCGTATTCGGCGGGGGTGGCACTGACGTAAATTACTTGGTTCATGTGTTTCTCGAACTCGGTAAATGTTAATGGCCGGTTATCCAGAGCGCTCGGTAACCGGAATCCGTGTTCTACCAAAACTTCTTTGCGGGCACGGTCGCCGTTGTACATGCCGCGGACCTGCGGGATGGTCATGTGGCTCTCGTCGATCACCATCAGGTAATCGCTTGGCAGGAAGTCGATCATCGTCCACGGATGCGTGCCCGGGGCGCGCCCATCCAGATGACGTGAGTAGTTCTCGATGCCCGAGCAATACCCCACCTCTTTCAACATTTCCAGATCATAACGCGTCCGTTGTTCGATGCGCTGTGCTTCAAGATGTTTCCCCTGCTCTTTGAAGAACGCCAGGCGCTCCTCCAGTTCCCCTTCGATCTTCCGGATCGCCTCTTTCAGGCGATCGGCGTCCGTCAGGTATTGCTTGGCGGGGTAGATC
>DASRJJ010000106.1:0-11882 GCA_035649555.1 Saccharimonadales bacterium (SeqCode) | reverse complement strand
TTTGGTGGAGAGCATGATTTTGACCCTGAAAATGTATTATTTAACCAAACGGCGAATGCCCTCGACTATTTTATAAATCTAGTCGGCGATGACACGCACAAGGCAATTTTAATAGTCGAGGGTGAAGAGCGCCATGTTCCTGTTTCACTTTCTGATAAACATATTTTTGCCATGCATGGTGAAATTGGTATGGCTGAGGCAATAGCAAAACGAGCGGGCATACGAGTTGTGGGTGCCGAACCACTACCGGGATTAGACGTTTTGGCGCAAAAGTACAGTAGCAAAGAAGTGTTCCACTACCTCAGTTTACGTTTGCTCCCGCAATGGTATCTTATTGATTCAAAATACCGGAACCCACCCAATGTGTATATTGCGTCTGTCTTTAGGAATCGTCCACATCTAGAACGATTAAAATATTTAGCCGATGTAGATGACTATGTCCAGGCTCTGCTGCGGGAAGATTATTTTAGCCTACCTTATGGCGTGTCGATGCCGGACCGCTTTGAATGTCTAAAACAAACAACCTATGAATTTATTGCTACTATACCTAAGGAAGACCGAACAATTACGCAGCATATTGCTTTCGAGCATAACCTGCAGCGCGACAGGCGTTTGTATTACGACATAACCCGCTATCTCCATGAGGGTTACATGTAGCTGTTATTTATGGCGATGCGCACATACGTGCACTCGATAAGCAACTTGCAATGACTGCCGAGGCATTACGATTAGGTCGCGAGACAGCCAATCGGCCCTTCAGGTCTCCTTTTAAGCGTTCATAGTTTAATCGTTGTCAGTAAAACGGAAGCGTATTACTTTTGATGTATACGGCTTAGCACTGCGCCGCCGATACGATGTAACCGTCCGGGCATAATTTCTGGGCAGGTAATGCCGCAGTTTTGCAAGCCATCGTAGATAATGTTGCGGAGCTCGTAATTCCTTGCTATATCTCGGTTTGTTGTCTTTACAAGGCTATCATTCATATCTTTTAAGAGATTAACCACGGCTTTAATATCCTTAGAGACAGCATCTTCTTGATTTGGAAGCTGGCCAGTAAGGCGTCTTATAACATTAGTTATGTACATGGTTGCCGAATCGTAGACATCACCAAGGTCTTTGTCGGCAGGTGTATTTACGACCAACCAGTCTATAAGTGGTTTGCGGCCTACAATGACGGCGGGGAAATGGTCAAAGCTACAAATATCATGGTCATAGTAGATTATATTATTAACTCCTACGGGGTGACAGCGGTCTACTTTTACTACCTTTGTAAAAATTTTGCCTGGGATGTCTTGCGGCTTGGCTAATGGCCCTGGGGAATTAACATCCGGCACGAATTTTATTGGTATGTCATATGCTTGGGAGCATACTAACAAACGTTCCGGATCAGGGCTTAACGCTTGTAATTTGGTACCTTCGGAAGATGGCCTTTCTAAAAAGAGTATGCCCCCGCGGGATAATATTGTTTGCATCCCGGGGCTGTCGCGGAAATCACTCGGGTCATCATAGTAAAAAACCTGTCCACCAAATTCATCGGGGACGGCCTGTAAATCTTTTCTTAGATTAATCTCACCAAGGAGCCTTTGGCTAACTAGGGTAAGGTCTGTAAGGTCGAAGGGCTTGGTATGTAGTTCAAAACGAGGGTTCACTATCTACTATTATAAAATATAAAAGATTTATTTTCAACAAAAACTGTAACAAATGTCCGTTGTGTAGTTAGATTTTCCTAAATTTCTGTATACTTGCGGTATGTCTTTAAAAGGTATTCCTACGACCAGGATACAACGGCCAGTGTTGGTTGCTATTGGGCTTGCGGCTTCGTTTGCGTTAATGGGTGTATGGGTCCGTATGATGGATGACAGCTTTGCCACGTTCCAACAAACGTATTTGCGTATTTTAGTTGCGGGCATCATTGCTATGGCCTTATTCAGAAAGAAGTTTAGTAGGCGACTAGTAGCTTCTATAACGAAACGTGAATGGTGGATATATAGCCTCAGAGCATTAATTTCGTATGTGCTAGGCGTAGCAAGCTTTACGGTTGCCGTTCAACATACTAACTTAGGTATAGTATCGTTTATAGCCGCGCTGCCCATTTTAGGGTTGCTGGCCTGGATATTGTTTCGCGAAAAGCTGCCAGCTAAGTCCCTTTTGCCAATAGGATTGTCCATTGTCGGTTTAACGTTAGTTACAGGGATTAATTTTAGCAACTTCAATTTTGGTGTTGGGGAATGGGCGGCAGTCATCTGCATGCTTGGTTTTTATATCGGTTTTTTGATGTCCCGAATGCACGACAAGGCACGCAGCAATTTTGAGAACACGACCATCTTGCTGTTAATTGGGTGGATCCCTGTATTTATTATCTCTTTATTCAGTCACGAGGCGTTACTACCGCATTCGGTATCGGCGGTTGCAGTTGTCGGGCTATTATTGGCGTCACTGGCAAATATTGTAGGCCTGTATGCCATTAACTATGTGTTTACCAGTTTAAAGGCGTACGTTGCTGGTAATATCTTACTGCTTGAATGTGTGTTCGCCCTTATTTTGGGCTTGGTACTATATGGGGAACCGGTAACGGCCGGTATTGCTTTCGGTGGCTTGCTCATCGTGATAAGCGCTATTGTCGTTAACAATATCAATAAAGCTGATGAAGAGGTACTTAGCCCGCTAATGGACGAAACAAAAATAGACATAAATTAAGGGTTATTACTGCGTTCTTGCAAAAACTGGATTAGTTGCGTTAGGGCTTGCTGGCCGTCGTTGGTGTCGAGATTGAACTGGTATTCATGGGGGAGGGCAGGTGTATGATCGGATGGATAAAACAGCGTCGTAACCGGCACCCCCAAGTTCTTAAGTTCTTCGGCGAGTGGCATAGACTGCCCGTTGGTTAGCGGGTCGGCATTGCCGCCGCTAATAAACGTGGCTGGGAAGTCTTTTGTTACATGGTAGTACGGTGACATTTGGGTTATTACAGGTGCGGAACTGTTGCGGGTACCGCTGTATGCCCATACTACTTGGTCGTCACCCCAACTAATGATTTTTGGCAAGGTAGGACTAGCCTCGGTTAGCCCGGCCATTTTGTAAATACCGCAAAAAAGGACCGTTCCAGCAAGTTGGGAGGGTTGTAGCGCTGGTATAACCCCGACTTCTTGCGCGTAGGCAGGATTGGTAATGAGTGCGTCCATTTGGCTCGATAATTGGGCCCCGGCTGAATCGCCTGCTAAGAATATTTTGTTGGGATTAATATGCAGCCGGCTAGCATTGGCAAGGATGTAGGCATGGGCTTCGTTCAGTTCGTGGATCTGCGCCGGGTACGCTTTTTCCGGTGCTAATGTGTAGTTAAGCGAAACAACTGCAAAGCCTTGTGCGGCAAGCAGCTTAAAATAAGGTCCAGCGTCAGTTTTGTTGCCCGACACCCAAGCGCCGCCATGGGTCCAGATGATGGCAGGCAGCGTGTCCGAGGTTTGTTCTACCGATTGGGGTAGGTAGACATCGAGCAATGCTTTATGGTTATCGTGTTTGTATTGCTGATTGGCAACTATGGTAATCGGCGTGCTAGGCGTATGTTTTTGTAGCGCGGCTAATGTTTTACGTGCGTTGTTGGTAAAAACGATGCGCACTAGCATGGCTCCTGGCCAGGGGCTAAACTTGAACGCGAGAAAAGTAACAATCGCAAGCCCAAGCACAATACCCATCGGCCACAAAAAAAGTTTTCGGCTGTAAAACGGAACCGATGATTTGCTGGGCTTTTTTGGTTTGATGTTGGCTTTGATACTCATATCCAGCTTATGGTTACGATAGTATTATAGCTTGTTAAAGGATTTAGTGTGGAGTAATTTATGACACGACTTTGACGGGGAGCCCGGCAAATCTACTTAGTCGTGCAGCTGCTGCAGCAAGTGCCTTTTTTTGTCCTGGTGTAAAGTCAATAAACGGGGTGAGTTTTAAAATAAACCCGTTTTTATTGATTTCGCGCTTCCAGCCACCGGCCATTTGGCCGTCCATAGCCAGTAAGTGGTATGACATGTCGGCATATTCGGGTTTGCGGGACATTTTAAATCGGGGCGAGAACGCTGTACGATTTTTATAAGCGATAAAATATTCATCGTAATTTGGTAGCAAATGGGCGATGGGCGAAGGAATAGTGGATGGCACGTCTTTGGCGTAGTAGTAGGTTTTACCCTCAATTTCGGTGGTTTTGAGTTTTGCTAGCTCGATACCCTGCTTGATGTCGGCGACCGTTAGGCTGGACCACCAGGCGAAATCGGCAATTTGCGCTGGGCCGTGTGCAGTAAAGAAACGCTTTGTTAACTCGGCCAGGGCTTTGCTGCGCGGCATCGATATAGCCTGCGGTGCCCGGTCTTCCACTAAAGCATAGGTGTGTTGTTTGCCTTGCATGGCACCGCTACAAATTAGCGACTCCAATTCGGCGTAAATGAGTATGTAGCCAAAGCGAAGGCCTGTTACCTCACCCAGGCCGGCTTTGGTAAATACCTTTGCTAGTTCAGTTCGGGTTAGTTGGTTGCCGCCGCGCAGTACGGTTGTTAGTAGTTTGTTTGTCTTTTGTAAAAGCGTTTCATCGAGCCCTACCTTTTTGTAATAGTATTTGTTAAAGGCGTGGACACGCGGACCAGTGAGTGCTTGTATCCAGCGTATGTCTTGCGGTGCCACAAAATGCCAGGTTGGGCGCAGGGCATGCGTGCGTAAAATCTCACCGTTATCAAACAGTTTTTGCACGGCGGCTTCGGTTGTTTTGCAACGCAAACCAATTGCCCATTTGCCGCCCGTAAAATCTTGCGACTGGATAGCGGCTAGCGAACGCACTACGGCTTGTGGGCTCGCTATATCTTTTAATAAGTGCTGGTTGTAGAGGCGCGCGCCGGCAAGTTCAGAAATAGTCATGTTGGTATTGTAGCAAGCTGTCCAAAAAAGAGTCTAAGGGGGTAAACAGATTTATTCTTCAATATCCAAGCGCCAGTTAGTGAGCGCCGCAACCCCAAAATAGAGAGTCTTTTGGGTAGCGTTGGTATAAGTATCGGTGTTTTCGTCCCAAGTTGGGTTGTAAACTCTGCCTGGGGGCCGTTGGGGTATTTTTGTTTTAGCAGAACGCGGGGGTGGGGTTGGTTCGGCCATGGCCTCTTTGTACGCAAGCCACATTTCGTCTATCTCTTCGATTGGTTTGCCGCCGCAGGACTCGGGTATCTCCATAAAGCCTTCCCATGTCTCTTGCGCCCATTTATCTAGGGGTGGCTTTGTGGGTTCTGTTTGAGAAGTTGGGCCTGGGAGCTGTATCGTCTCAAAAGGTAGAAGTACATCCGGGGGCGTTATGGTAGCGGCTTCAGGAAAGGTAGCTTGAGTAATAATAGTAGGGGCCCACACCTCTGCACTACCAGCAGAAATACGGCTAAGGTAGGAACTCATAAAATAAATCCTATAATTTAATGTCCTATTTAGCAAGTAGCGGTAGCCAAAAACAAGGATATCCGCTAAAATATACCGGTGATACGGCGCGTTGGCCGAGGAGTTAGGCACAGCTCTGCAAAAGCTGCCACACCGGTGCGAAGCCGGTACGCGCCTCCAGCTTAGCCTTGTATTCCGGCTCCCGCTTGCTACGAAAATAGCTTGCTTCAGCCTCCAGCAAGACTTACGCTTTACCCCACAAAGAGCTCCGCTCCGCTGGGGACCCTTAATAAATCGGGCGAGTGGCGGAATTGGTATACGCGGTGGACTTAAAATCCGCTGACCACAAGTCTTGAGGGTTCGAGTCCCTCCTCGCCCACCAGAGTATCTTGTAGTAAATAGATTCATCTTAGACCATTAAAAAGACTGGCCTTTTTACGGCCAGTCTTTTGTAAATAGTTTAGCTTGCCAACCTCAGGGTACAAGGTAGTCAACGTTGCTAGTAGCGTAGACTCCTGCGCCTGTGCCGCCAGCTAGTAAGTCAATGTGGTCAGTACGTGCACCGGCACCAAAAGGTGCACTTTGTAAGGTGGCTAGAGGTACCATAACAGCACCGCTGTTACCATTGCCTTGGCCATTCGTTGTTAGCGTGCCAATCTCTATAAAGCCGCAAGCTGCAGCGTGGGTTGGACCGCAGACTAAAAAGATTTGGTAGGTAGTGTTTGGTTCGGCATTTTTAAGGCTGGCAACAACCCTTAAATTGCCTTCGTCATCTTGGTTGTAGTTGATAAAACCAAAGCCAGTCGGTCCGGCCATGTCAACGGCTTCGGAGCAACCAGTGCTACAGTCTTGTACTAAGTCAAGTTTTGTATTGGGTGCTGCCGAGGCTGGCAAAGCAATGCCAACTGCGGCAACCAAGCTAATTGCGAGGGAACTGAACAATACACGAAGTTTTCTCATAATCTGTCTCCTAAGTTAGGTAATCATGTTCTGATATTAAGACTAGCAGTATCTCCCAAACGCCCTCCCCCTCATTATGAAATTACTAGGACACCGTCGCCTATGCAATCGACCGCAATTTGAAACCAGTATACGATGTGTGTAGCATATTGTAAATTCTAATGTTTATATTGGATGTCCTTAGCCGTACCACAGAGTTTGGTATCATAGCTGTATGGCTAAACAGAGCGCAGGACTTGTGATTTACCGCCAGGTGGGTCAAGACTACGAGGTGTTACTAGTACACCCCGGCGGACCTTTTTGGGCCAAAAAAGACGACGGCAGCTGGTCCATACCTAAAGGTGAATTTGATGATTCTGAAGAGCCACTAGCCGCCGCCAAACGCGAATTTAAAGAAGAGACCAATATAACCGCTCCCGAGGGCAATTACCAAGAACTGGGTGAAGCCAAGCAATCTAGTGGTAAAATTGTCCATGCCTTTGCTCTGGAAGCCAATGTTGACCTAGAGACATTTAAGAGCAACATGTTCGAAATGGAGTGGCCACCCCGTTCGGGCAAAAAACAGGAATTTCCCGAGAATGACAAAGCGGCCTGGACCACTCTGACAGTCGCTGGCCAGAAATTGGTAAAAGGGCAGCTCCCGCTTTTGCAAAAGCTAGCCGCATTACTTAAGGTACCCCCCTTGCAACCTCGCCCAGAAACTGGCAGTCAACAAAGCCTGCTCTAAAGTTGACATCTCTACAATCTTAGGCCACAAGGTGCAGAACGGAATGGTAAAATAGCATCATGAAGACCCTACTCTCTTTTGTAATACGCACGCCCTAGGGGGCATATTTTTGTTCTCTAATTTTTTATTACTCTTAAAACCAGGTAGACTAAGAACATGAATTATTATATTTGCACCTCTATTCCATATGTAAATGGTGAACCACATATTGGGCACGCGTTGGAATTTTTGATGGCCGACGTATTAGCCCGCGCCGCCCGGCAACGCGGCGACACGGTTTTGTTTGGTACTGGTAGCGATGAACATGGTAGTAAAATCCATCAAACTGCCGAAAAAATGAAGCTAACGCCCAAACAACTTACTGACCAAATGAGCAAACGGTTCGTCGACTTGTTGGAGCAACTAAACATCAGCAACGATCGCTTTATTCGGACTACTGATAAAGCACATGAAGACCGCGCGCAGTTAATCTGGAAAGCGCTAGAGCACGATATTTACAAAGGTACCTACACCGGCTGGTATGATGTTAAAGAAGAAGAATTTGTACCCGAGGGTCACGCCGACCCCGAACGCATGAAGCCCGGCCACCCTCAGGCCTACCAAAAACTCGAGGAAGAGAATTACTTTTTTAAACTCAGCAAGTATACCGCCAACATCAAAAGCGCCATCGAAAGTGGCGAGTTTGTGATTGTGCCAGAGACCCGCCGCAATGAAATTTTGGCTGTTTTAGCCGAAGGACTGGACGATATCAGCATCTCGCGGCCGAAGGAAAAACTCGATTGGGGTGTACCCGTTCCAGGCGATAAAAACCAAGTAATGTATGTCTGGTTCGAGGCGCTCATGAACTACATTACTGTACTCGGCTACCCTGAACACAAAGATTTTAAGGATTTTTGGCCCTCCCAAGTACAAGTAATTGGTAAGGACATTCTGCGGTTCCATGCCGCCATTTGGCCAGCTATGCTTATGAGTCTTGACGTGCCCCTGCCCAAACAACTGTATGTACACGGCCACATTACCATGGATGGTAAAAAAATGAGCAAATCGATTGGCAATGTCGTTGCGCCAAAGGAAATTCTTGATAAATATGGTGTCGACGCCTTCCGCTATTACTTTTTGCGGCACATCCCTAGTTACAACGACGGTGATTTTAGCTGGGATGCGTTTGAAGCGGCCTACAATAACGAACTCGCCAACGAGCTGGGCAACGCCGTCCAACGCACTGCCGCAATGGTGCAGAAGTACCAAAAGGGCGTTATTGGTGTCATCCCCGAAGCCGAACACGACAACGCCGGCGTAGCCGAAGCCTTAACCCAATGCCGTTTTGACCGCGCACTCGACGAAGTATGGAACCAAGTTCGTGGCCTTAACCAGTATATCGACGAAGAAAAACCATGGGAAATCGCCAAAGCGGGCGACGAAGACCACCTGCGTGAAGTGCTCGCTTACCAAGTGAGTTGTTTGCTCGAAATTGCCGATCTACTTGCGCCATTCTTGCCCGACACCTCAGCCAAGATTAAGGGCATTTTTGAAAGCGGCGTGGTCAAACCCATCGACGGCACCCTTTTCCCAAAAAACGAAACCACTGAAAAGCCAAAGAAATAACCATGCAATTGGTAGACACACACTGCCATATCCATGAGGCCGATCCAACTATAAAAATGGATACCGAAACCCGCCGCAAGTACGAAAAAGCCGGCTGGCCAAAGCCCGACGACATGATTGCCGAGGCAATCGAAGCTGGTGTAAGCAAAATGATCTGCGTGGGGACGACGCTGGCCGATAGCCAATTAGCGGTGCAATTTGTCCAAACCCGCCCCAATTGTTGGGCAAGCATTGGCATCCACCCGCATGAGGCAAAGGACCATTTAAATTTGAACGAAAAGAAGGAGTTTGAGTTTTTACTAACCACTGACGAGGGGTGGCAGGCCATGGGGCAGCTCCCGCCCCGCGCGCACGAAGGAGCACGGGGAAGGGGCAAATGGCCTGACAGGACCCCCACCCCAAGTAAAGTGGTGGCAATAGGCGAATGCGGCCTAGACTATTATTACGCCGATTCACCAAAAGCAGAGCAAGCGGAACTATTGCATTTTCAATTACAACTGGCCGAAAAATACAACTTACCCGTTATTTTCCATGTACGCGACGCCTTTGATGATTTTTGGCCGATTTTTGACCAATACAAAGTGCGGGGCGTCATCCATAGCTTTTCGGCAACCCGCAAAGAATTAGACAAAATACTGGCACGCGACCTATTTGTAGGCTTAAATGGTATTATGACGTTTACCAAAAACGAGGATCAACTCGAGGCCGCTAAGGTTGTACCACTAGAGAACATACTTCTCGAAACAGATGCGCCCTTCTTGACTCCCGACCCACACCGTGGTACAATCTGCAAACCAAAGCACGTAAGTGTTATTGCGGCGTTTTTGGCAAATTTAAGGGGCGAGTCGGTACAAGAACTTGCCCGTCACAGTACCAGTAACGCTCATAAACTTTTTGGAATAGCAGATAGTAATAGTATATGAACCCACAAAACATCGAAGGCTTAAGCAGTGGTTACCCCAAAGAAGGTGGGTTAGAGGCAGTTAATGCTAAGCGTTGGATGCTCGTTGGGGCGGCAGTCGATCGTATGATAATGACAGTCGCAGATATTCCGGCTTTCCGCGAAATAGTTAACGAACCAATAGTAAGGGCGTAGAATGATCCCTCTCTTCCGGTCCCTCAAGCAACAACGCGAACAAGACCGGCAGGCACGTCACTACCGGGAGCTTATTCGTCAAGAGGCGGCTATTGGCGGCAAACTTTTCGGGCCGGTACCCAAAGGCGGCCGCCGCGAATTCTTTTGTTTAGACGAGCATACCTGGGTATGGCACGAGGAATGGAGTGATGGTAAAGGTAATCATCATGCCATGACAACCCGTTACGATGTCCGGCCCCATGGCATTTACAAAGCCCAAGACGGCCAGCCGTACCGCCCGATTAGCCCCCAGGAAGCCAAGCACTTGTATCAGGCCGTACAGCTATATCATCAAAGGGTTGGCACCGAAATTTATAAAGCCTTTCAGTAAGCTAAGTTATGGACAATGTGTATGTAGATTACGCGGCGGCGACGCCGCTGGATCCGGATGTGTTGGAGGCAATGCAGCCGTATTTTGTGGTGTCGTTTTTTAACCCGTCGGCTACCTATTTGCCGGCCAAGCAAGTCCGCCAGGCTGTAGACGACGCGCGGGCTACAGTGGCCCACTGGCTGGGCGTCCGGCCCGCCGAAGTTATTTTTACGTCTGGCGGTACCGAAGCTAATAATTTAGCAATCCATGGCGTTATGCGGCAATTCCCGGACGGCAACGTCGTGGTAAGCGCTATTGAACACGAATCGGTACTGGCGCCGGCACACCAATACAGTTGCCGCGAAGCCGCAGTAACCACCAAGGGGCTCGTCGATATTACTAAACTTGTTAAGCAAATTGATGACCAGACTGTGTTGGTAAGCGTTATGTACGCCAACAACGAAGTTGGTACTATCCAACCCATTCGTCAGATTGCCCGCGAACTCGAGAATATTCGTACCGCCCGCAAAAAAACCGGCAACGCACAACCCTTGTATTTCCATACCGACGCTGCCCAAGCAGTGAACTATTTGGATATTCATACCGCGCGTTTAGGTGTGGACCTGATGACTATTAACGGTGGTAAAATCTATGGCCCAAAGGGGAGCGGTGCTTTGTTTGTGGGCCGGCATGTACACCTACAACCGGTCAATAGTGGTGGTGGCCAAGAGCGTGGTTTGCGCAGTGGGACCGAAAATGTACCCGGGTGTATCGGCCTCGCCAAAGCGCTTGACATTGCCCAAACCCGTCGGCAAACAGAAGCCGGTCGCTTACAAGCACTGCAAACATTGTTTATCAATCTGCTCAAGCAAAAAAATCCCAACGTAGTTATTAATGGGTCGCTAAAACAGCGTTTACCCAACAACGTACACATTACTATTCCCGGCGCCGACAACGAACGATTGCTCGTCGAGTTAGAGGAACAAGGCATTTTAGCCGCTGCCGGTTCGGCCTGCAGCGCAAGCAGCGAAGAACCTTCGCACGTTTTACGCGCCATGGGCCTGAATGACCAAGATGCCCAAGCCTCCCTTCGTTTTACTATGGGTCATAACACGACACAGCAGGACATCAAGCGCGTAATTATAGCTTTAGGATCTAAATGACACCAAACAATATAAACCCTGAAGAGGGATACTGTTGCAATGTCGTTTTTGCTGGATCCTCGGTAATTAAAACGACCAAAGAATCTTTTTCCTACAAAGATGCTCAGGCACGGCTGGACCTTTTAGAAGATTATGCAGCCGCCTTGGCGGCAGAACCGCTCCCGGTGGCGCCGCTTACTTCCGCCACACTGACAGAAACAGAAGGAAAGTTTGCCTTACGTTTTACAATGGGTTTAATACCCGGACCTAGTGTTGAAAGTTTACGAGGGGATGAACGTCGGGAAGCGGCCGGTGTCATTATTGGTAACCTGTGTGCTATGTCCCAAATAAAGAGATATCGTGAACCAGGTATATTGCGTGTACCTATAGATGCCCTACTTCGTAATTGGCATATAGATCCTACAACTAAAATCCCGACACTTATTGACATATACCCTCCTTGGTCTCGTGACGCATTAGGCCGCATTAAGTATTTTCGCGAAGCTGAACCAAGGAGGTGGGCAGAGAAAGTTAAAGGCAGGTTGGGTAACATTGTGCCATATCTTGTCGCTGACATTGCGGATAAGGAGTTTATGTCCGATCAAG
>DASRJJ010000105.1:0-14353 GCA_035649555.1 Saccharimonadales bacterium (SeqCode) | reverse complement strand
TATTTTTGCCCTGCTAGCGGTGTTTTTTGCCTTTGGTATTAACCTAAAAGTCATTTTGGGTCTGGGCAGTCTATTCCGCTCGCAACCTGGCGATGAGTCCGAACTGTCACGTCTCAAAATGCAGGCCGAGGGCAATGGTTTTAAATTGAACGAAGGTGTGCCGGTGGAGCACCATGCCAAGCGTTTCGGCATGCTTAAACATACCGCCGAAAAGGTGGCACCACCACAGGAGCAGCATGCCTTAACTACTGCGAGCGACCCAGATTGGAAGTTCCCCGGCATGGAGCTGCTTGACCAAAAGCAAGATAAAGCCGATGCCGGCGATGTAGAAGGCAATGCCCGCGCAATTAAAGAAACATTTGCCAATTTTAACATCGATGTAGACATGGAAGGCGCCAACGTTGGCCCGCGGGTCACCCAGTACACGCTCAAACCGCCAACCGGTGTTAAATTGACCAAAATTACCGCGCTCGAGAACAACCTAGCACTCGACCTCGCCGCGCACTCCATCCGCATGGAAGCGCCTATCCCAGGCAAAAAGGCGGTTGGTATTGAGGTGCCTAATGTTAAGTCGGCCACAGTGCGGCTTAGCTCTATTTTCCAATCGTCCGAGTGGGCCGACATAAAAGGGCCGCTGGGGTTTGCTATTGGTAAAGATATTGCCGGTAAAGCGGTCGCCGCCGACCTTGGCCGTATGCCGCACCTTTTGGTGGCTGGTCAAACTGGGTCTGGTAAGTCGGTGATGATTAATGCTATTTTGACAAGCTTGTTGTACCGCAACAGTCCATCGGACCTTAAACTTATTTTGGTCGACCCCAAGCAGGTCGAGTTAAAACCCTACGACGATATCCCGCACTTGCTCAGCCCAGTTATTACCGAGCCAGAAAAATGTATTAGCGCCCTCAAATGGTCGGTCGCCGAAATGGAGCGCCGGTACAAAGCCCTAGCCGATGCCGGCAAGCGCAATATCGTCGAATATAACAGCGTTAAACAGGGCGAGGGTATGCCCTACATCGTAATTGTCATCGACGAGTTAGCCGACCTAATGATGATGGCCGCCCGGGACGTCGAAGCGCTGGTTGTGCGCATTGCCCAAAAGGCGCGAGCCGTTGGTATTCACTTGGTGTTGGCCACGCAGCGTCCCAGTGTCGATGTTATTACCGGGCTTATTAAAGCCAACGTGCCAGCGCGCATTAGTTTTACTACAGCTAGCCAGGTAGACAGCCGCACTATCATCGACCAAATTGGTTCCGAGAAGCTGCTCGGCCAGGGTGACATGCTGTTGCTTACCGCCGACATGCCGAAGCCCAAGCGTGTGCAGGGTGCCTACATCAGCGAACAAGAGACTTCTAAAGTTACTGATTTTATCCGCATGCAGCGCCCGCCGCAGTATGACGATGAAATTATCAGCCAGCCAGTGCAACTTAATGGTAAAGGCGGTGTGGTGGCCGATATGGGCGGGGGCGGTGGTAGTTCCGACGACGACATGTTCCAGGATGCTGTTCGCTGTGTTATCGAGGGCCGCAAGGCCAGCACCAGTTTATTGCAGCGTCGTCTACGGATTGGTTATGGCCGCGCCGCGCGCCTAATTGAAGAAATGGAAGAGCAGGGGATCGTGGGCCCCGCCGATGGCGCCCGCCCGCGCGAAGTGCTAATTAGCAGCTTCGACGAAGTCTTTGCCCGCCCCGAAGCACCAGCAGCCCAGCCCGAACCAGAAAAGTAAATAGTAACCAGTAGCGGATTTGTGATAAATATCCTTGTTTGGTTTTGGTTCAACTTTTATAGTTGTTCGGGGTTCCAAAAACGAGCATGCCAAAACCAGAAGCACCGGTTGATGAACTAACGCACTATCCGCTATCGTTCTTCCCTTCGTCCGACCTGCCGCCCGTGCCCAAACTTGGGGAAGACTACGATCGTACCCTTACTGATTTTCATCACTCTGTCTTTAGACGGGCTGATATTATGGCTTTTGGAATTGGCGGTGCGGCCGCCCGTGACTCACGGATTCAATGGTCATGGCGTGCGCAGCACCTGGCGTTCCACGAAGCATGGGGTGGCCTAGATGAACATCTGCCTGATACGCCGGTGAGACAATACCGGGCAGCCTTTTTTGGTCTTGCTCGGTATATCCCAAGGCAAGGCATCAGTTTTTCCAAGGGTAAGCCATTAGTAGAGACCATGGATCGCTGGCAGTACGATTATTTGCGGCGTAGCGGACAACTTATGGTGGGCAATGACGGTGCCAGAGCGCGCCGTTTTTTGTTAGATTACAGCGTACAAACCGGTCTATCGGCGGTAAGCCAAAAGTTATTGGATGAATTTTTGGATCTGTCAACAACCAGTCGCCGTCCCGAAAGGGTGCGAATACTGGCTGATACCTTATTGCAACAAACGATAGATCCGATTGTAACGCCGGGTATGCGCCAAATTTATGCCTACACCAAAAAGCATGAAATGCTTCGACCTGGCTTGCCGCGCGGTTTAACCGGACTTATCCGGCGGGAAATTATTGCAGCCTTTCCGGGCGGTAAGTTAAGCAAGGTGCTGGCCAGTAAATTTGCAATGCTTCGTTTGGGCGGTGTAGCGGCATAGATTAATAGCGGTAGTGTTCGGGTTTGAATGGTCCGTCCTTTTTGAGGCCCAGGTAGTCGGCTTGATCCTTACTTAATTTAGTGAGTTTGCCGCCTAATGCTTCTAAATGTAAAAGGGCTACCTTTTCGTCTAGTTCTTTAGGCAAGCGGTATACGCCAACTTCGTAGTCTTTGGCCCATAGTTCTAGCTGGGCGAGTACTTGGTTAGAGAAGGAGTTGCTCATCACAAAGCTTGGGTGGCCAGTGGCGCAGCCGAGGTTAACCAAGCGGCCTTCGGCCAGCAAAATAATACGGTGGCCGTCCGGGAAGGTGTAGAGATCGACTTGCGGTTTGACCTCGGTTTTTTTGATACCTTTCATGTTGTTTAGCGGTTCCACCTGAATTTCAACGTCGAAGTGGCCGATGTTACAGACGATGGCCGTGTCTTTCATTTTTTTCATATGATCCAGCGTGATGATGTCTTTACAGCCAGTAGTTGTAACGAAAATGTCGCCTTCTTTGACGGCTTCATTCATCGTGGTCACTTCAAATCCTTCCATCATGGCCTGCAGGGCGCAGATAGGGTCAATCTCGGTGACGATGACCCGGCAACCATACGATTGCAGCGATTGCGCACAACCTTTGCCAACATCACCGTAACCGGCAACTACGGCGACTTTGCCGGCGAGCATTACATCGGTAGCGCGCTTAATACCGTCGGCTAAGCTTTCGCGGCAACCGTATTTGTTATCGAACTTGCTTTTGGTAACCGAGTCATTAACATTGATGGCCGGTAAGCGCAACGTGCCCTTTTCCATCATTTGGTAGAGGTGGTGAACGCCGGTGGTGGTTTCTTCGGACACGCCCTTAATTTCGCCAAGCATTTCGGGATGCTTGTCGTGCACCCATTTAGTCAGGTCGCCGCCATCGTCGAGCAATAGGTTCGGGCCCTTACCGCTTTTAAAGTGTAAGGTCTGTTCGGTGCACCACCAGTAGTCTTTTTCGGTTTCGCCTTTCCAGGCAAAAACGGACGTGCCAGCTTTGGCTACGGCTGCGGCGGCGTGGTCTTGGGTGCTAAAAATGTTGCAGCTTGCCCAGCGGACTTCGGCGCCTAAGTCTTGCAGCGTTTCGATGAGTACCGCAGTTTGGATGGTCATGTGCAAACTGCCGGCAATTCGCGCACCTTTAAGGGGTTTCTTTTTGGCGTATTCGGCCCGAATGTTCATTAGCCCTGGCATTTCTTTCTCGGCCAAGGTAATTTCTTTACGCCCCCACTCGGCAAGCTTAATATCTTTTACTTTGTAATCTGTCATATTGTTCCTTCCTGGCTTTATCCTCGCGTCACGCTGTCATTATTTGTATTCATGAGCCCACTCACGCGCGGGCAAAACAGCTCCCCGAGCTGTTTTGCCCGGCTCCGCTTCGGCTAGTCTCATGAATACAAATAATGACGCGCTTAGCCCGTGGTTCCACTAGGTTTAAGGGGGTGGCGGCCCTTGGGGGACCCCAGCGGCGCGGACGAAGGAGCACCGCGGGGGAAGGATGGGCTGACAGGACCCCTGCATCCAAACCAAAAAGGCTACGCATCGGGTAGAGATTCCCCAAAACTATCACCATATCTTTTCTTAACTTCGCCAAATGTAAACGTATGGCTTTGGGTGCCCATAGTTTCGATGGCGTAGGTACCCAAGACGGCGCTCAGCTGGGCGCAGGCTTTCAGCGGCCAGCCGCGCACATAGCCG
Source organism: Saccharimonadales bacterium (SeqCode) (assembly GCA_035649555.1). GTDB lineage: Bacteria > Patescibacteriota > Saccharimonadia > Saccharimonadales > UBA4665 > DASRJJ01. Next base: position 10,041 of record DASRJJ010000105.1, on the reverse strand, counting down.
TACAAAAAGCCAGCGCGGTAGGCATCGCCTGCGCCAGTTGGGTCGGCCACCCTCACCGGCTTTACTACGCCAACCGTAATGGCTTTTGGCACTTTTTTGCCCTCGATAACCGAACCTTTTTTGCCCAGCGTCGTAACCACAATGGGCACTATGGTTTTAATTTCGTCAATGCTAAGGCCGGTTTTTTTAGATAGGACCGTCAGTTCGTAGTCGTTTAAAATTAAGATCTCGGCAGCCTTGACCCCTACTGTCATTTCGTCACCAGGGAGGTTAGAAACCTGCTGACCAATGTCATACACCAGGCGTAACCCCCATTTTTTGCTCTCCTCCACTTGGCGTTTCATAGCTTTTGGGTCGTGTGGCGCAACGACAACAAGGGGTTTGTCGTTTTTCCATGGTTCGAAACTTAGGCTGTCGCTGTCGAACATGGCGCCTGGATAAAACCCGCCAACTTGGTTTTGGTCGGCGTCAGTGATGACGTTAAATGCTGCTGTAGGTAGCTCGCTTTCAAAAATATATTTGATATTAACACCCTCGTGCGCCAACTTTTCCATGTAGAGCAGGGCGTCTTTACCGACAGAGCCGAGCAAAACCGGCTCGTCCCCCAAAAGCGCCATGGAGTAGGCGATATTTGCGCCGTTACCCCCGTATGCATCTTTGAGTTCGTCCAAAAAAATCGAAATAGACAGTGAGTCCAGCTTTTCCAGCCGAATATGGTCGCGGTAGCGCCCGCTAAAGTTCATAATGCGGTCAATTGCAATAGAACCAGAAATAACAACAGGCGGTATACCCTTCACCTACGTATCGTAGCAGCCCGGTTAGTCTTGTTACAAATAATTCGGAGGCTGAATGCTAAAAACAAGTCTTGTCAAAGTTGTCAGCTGGTGCATTTTTGGTTCGTAGCCACTTAGATTGCCAATGCCCCTCCGTGCTCTTAGTAATTCGAATAAGACATGACGGTATACAGTTTGATTGGTTAGCTCACTACGATATGTGGACGCATCTAGCTTGTCATCATATTCAGCATCGGAATGCCAGATGATAGCGAGATCGCGTTTATGCAAGCGAGCTTCTTTTACCATTTCGGGCACTGTAAGTGATGCATCGGCGATGCGCCAAATGCAGCCCAAGGCCCGTTGAATCCGAGGGTCGATTAAAGAGAGAGGGTGCTTCTCGGCGGTTTCTGGGCCTGTTATTAGGCGTAACGGGGGCGATTGTCCTTTGTCTAAATATGTTGCCCCCGCAAAGTTTTGCGATGCGCGGATGGCCTCCCCCGACCAACTTTGGGCGTAAGTTTGTATCTCATCTGGGTTAATCCACAAATCGTTTGGGACGCCGTTGGGTTTTGTCGCGGCAAATCGGGGCAGTATACCATGCGCATCATGCAATGTGTTGATCGCTAGACCTAAACGGGGGACTTGGTCGTCACGAAGACGGCAGGCTGCGAATTCATTCCAGGTAAGGACGCCCCGTTCTATCAAACTAGTAGCTGCTGCAGCCATACCTATAATAGAAGGTCCATCCATTTGTGGCATGTACCCAGACATGGCAAATGCGTGCCTCGAAACTTGCCCGGGAAATACGGGGCCGTCAGTTGGTGGACTGACCGTCTCTGTATTGGGTGGGCTAGATAAAAAGGGACAACGGTCCATACTCACTAGTACGATAGCACAAAGAGGAGTAGAATAATATTGACTACAAGTAATGTTTATGCTTAAATAATTCTATGACAACGCTTGAATCGTCACCTCTTCATGCCGTCGGGGGTCAGCCCCAGGGCCATATTATTTTGCCAGGTCCAGAACCCCTACGGTCTACTTATGTGCCAGTAGCAATTCACCAACTCGAGCAGAAGGCGAATATATCAAATCGAGGCTTTATACCTATAGTAGGGCAAACACAAGAACAAGCGCAGACACAACCGTCCACGTCCCATGATTCTATTACAGAAGCCAACGATTTTTTTAGGAAACAGGAAATTGAACGTCTCGTTCGATTTGATGAGGCCCTAAAAAGTAATGATCAAGAAGCACTTGCCAGGATGTCGCGGGAAGTTAGGGAGGGAGCATTTGCTACCAGGGATTTCTCTGAATACGATTATCTTAGTGCTAAATACGAAGCTCATAAGTCTGGGCGACCGCTTGATGTGGTATTAAGGGAGCGAGCGTACAATCGTGCCGCTAAAGCAGGGGACGAAGGTAGTATTCGCAGTATCTTGGCGCAGGCAGAAAACAAGGCCGAAGAAAGAGGGGATTATAAAGAACTAAACGACCTTATCGATCGCAATAACCGGCGTAGTGGTGAGCAATATTTGGCAAACGTCCGCAAAAAACGTGTAGCAACGTTCGAGGCCGCTCTACGGAACAACGATCCAGAAAATAGACAAGCAGTATCAGATATGCTTGATCAGGCCTACAGCCGTGGCCAAGACACAGGAGATTACAGCGAATATAATGACTTGGCTGGGCGGTATTCCGGCGCTAAACCCGAAGAGTTTTATGCTGCATCGAGGCGTGTGCAAGCTCTTCAGAATGCGGTTAATGCCGGTGATGCCAACACGGTAAATAGAATTTTACAAGGTGTGCAAGAATTTGGCACAGCCCATGAACTTCGCCGTCTCAAGGAATTTTTGCCCTCAGCGTCGCAACCTCAAAATCAAAATGAAGTTCAAGCTCAACCCAAGTCTAATGAGCGCCGCCGTGGGTGGAACCACCGTAGGCTAGGCATCGTGCTCCGCAAAATCGGTAAAAGTTTGCTTAGTGTTTCGTAAACGGCCTTAGTTTTTTTGAGCAGGATGATATAGTTACAGCAATGATAAAAGCGGTGATTATCGATTTTGATGACACTTTGTGTTTGAGCGAAGCGGCTTGTTTTGTGCTAGAAAACGAAGTCCTGAGGATGATGGGCGCCACATTGCAAACGCACGCCATCCACAAAAAAACGTGGGGGCAGCCTTTGCACGAAGCTATTAAGGTTCGCTCGCCAGGCGTTAACGCGGCAGTATTTATACAATTGGTAGAAGAAAATATTCCCCGTTGGGCTTCCGAAGGCCGTATGGACCATTTGCCACCCGACCGGTTGGCTGTACTGGATGAGCTTATGCATCAGCAAGGCAAACAACTGTACATTTTAACATCCCGAACGTTTGGTGAAGCAAAACATTTACTACAACCCAACCACGACCTGGCAACCCATATAAAAGCCTTTTACTGGCGCGAAAAAATGCAGTTCCATAAACCCGATCCGCGCGCCTTCGATCTGTTATTGCAAGAACATAACTTACAACCAGCACAATGCGTATACGTTGGCGATTCGCCCAGCGATGCAGCAGCCGCCAAGCGGGCGGGCTTGCATTTTGTAGCTAGCTTAGAAAGTGGCATACGCACCAAAGCCGATTTTAAAGATTACGCCGTGGACATGTTTATATATCATTTACAAGATTTGCCCAAAATCCTGCAAACGTTGAAATAGTTGTATATTTTAGCAATTGATTATATAATTGTCTCTTTGAGATAATTTTTATGGCTTTGAATTTACAAGTTCCCGTAGAGCGTTTTGCACGACGCAATCCGCAAACCGTCGGCCTTTTTACAAAGGTAATTGAAGGCGGTGGCCACATTGCGCTCGGGTTTAGCAATGTTTCGTACTTCGTGGCCGAAGTTCTTGACCTGCCAACCTCGGGTGAACCTGACGACAGTGATTTAGTGGCGCCCAATAATGAGTTCGAACGTATTGCAGGCCTTATGGGCGTAAACATTGCCTTCAATAAAAGGTTGTCTGTGCAAACGGCTGACGGCCTTGACCTACATTTTAAAGGTGATGAACTTAAAGCAATGGCCGATACCTCTATTCAGTTAATTCGCCCGCGAACGATGATTAGGGCGGGGAAACACCGCTATAATACTGCCGTCAGCCCTACCGTGGTCGGGGCACGCACTATTTACGAAACGAACGAAGGCCTTGTGCCAGTTGGCCATATTGGCGAATGGCTGCTTATGTACAGCATAAGCCAACGGCCCCACCCAAAGGGCGATGCACAGAAGGTTGCAATGCTTCGGCAGGGCTGTGATATGTTAGACCCTTATTTAGTACTACGTGGTACTGAGTTGGGTGCAGATGACCGCGTATGGCAATTCGCCGCCCACGCTGGCCACATAGCAAATACACATGTGCTGGCTGCGTAGTTGTGTTTTGCGCCGCTTCATCGTATAATTACATCTGTTATTAATTAACCTGCGTGCGGGATCATCCTGTACGCATCCGTATACCAAACGGATTCCAAAGGAGGAAGAACGTGAACCAATACGAAATTGCGGTTCTATACCACCCAGATCTAGAAATTGATTTGGACAAAGCCGAAAATCGGGTCAAGAAAATTGTCACCGACAACGGTGGTAAAGTTGTCTCTGCAGACAACTGGGGTAAGCGTAAGCTAGCCTACACAATCAAAAAGCACGAATACGCCGTGTATGTGTTTTACACCGTAGAACTACCGGCCGAGAGCGTGCGCAAGGTCGAGGGAACTCTGACTATTACGGACGAAGTAATCCGTTTCTTGATTACTCGCCCGGACCTAAAGGCTATCGCCAAAGCCGAAGCTTTGAAGGCCGAAAAAGCTGCTAAAGCTGCCGAACGCGGCGAAGCAAGCGAACCTAGCGACGAAAAGACTGAAGAGTAGTTTTAATAAGCAGGCGCGGGGATATCCCGGCCTAATAAGGAGGGACGAGCAGTGGCTCGAAGTGTCAATCAAGTAACCTTGATGGGGAATTTAACCAGGGATCCGGAGCTGCGGCAAACGCCGAGCGGCCAAAGTGTTTGTAGCTTTAGCTTGGCACTTAACCGTGCCTACAAGGACCAGTCGGGTGAGTGGCAAGAGGCTACTGATTATATAGACTGTGTCTGTTGGGGGCCTTTGGCTGAACGGGTTAGTCAATACCTAAGCAAGGGGCGCCGCGCGTTGGTGCAGGGTCGTTTGCAAAGCCGTAGCTGGGAACAAGAGGGCCAGAAGCGTAGCAAGGTGGAGGTGCTGGCGAATGATGTGACCTTCCTTGATGGTCGCGGTGAAGGCGGTGGTTCGGCCGATGACAGACCTTCGCGCACTACTGGCGAGGCGCGATCAGCTGCTCCATCCAAAAAGAAGGACGAGCCCGCCGGGAATGACTTTGGCGACGAACCCATTAATCTTGATGACATCCCATTTTAACAATTAAGTCCGGGGTAGGTGGCTTACGCCTCTTTGTCCGAAGGAGCCCACTCACGCGCGGGCAAATATCTTCCCAAGATATTTGGTCCGGCTCCGTTTCGGCTAGTCTCCTTCAAACAAAGAGACTTCGCCAGCCCACGGCAAGTAAACAGGAATAATTATGGCAAAGATTTTTAAACACAAGACCGATGTAGCCTACTTTGACTACAAAGATTTTAAGACCTTGCAACGTTTTGTAAACATGTATGGTCAAATTGAGGCTCGCAAAAAGACTGGCCTTACCGAAAGCCAACAGCGCCGGTTGAGCACTGCGATCAAGCGTGCACGCCACATCGCTTTGCTGCCGTTTGTGGCGCATAACTAGCAAAAAAAGGGGGTGTTATGGAACAGTTACGTCAACAGGTGATCGCCACGCAAGGTACGTTTGAAGACCTGCTGGATAAACCTAACGATGCTGTGGCGCAAAAATTGCGTGCCGAATTGAGGGGTTTGGAGGACGATTTGCAAGTCAAGAAAAACCCGATTACGGTAGGGGATCGTATCAAGCATATTATCGCCTTGCTGGATGGGCCGGCCGCGCAAAATCAAATAATGGATTACCGACATTTGACGATGCTTCGCCAGCGGCTTTCTACCATCCGCCAAGCCCTAAGTAGGATGGGGTAAATGAGTAACATTGCCTGTGCAGGGGTGGTCCTGGTATTGCCAGACGGCCGCTGGGTTATGCAGCGCCGTACCGACGACGCGCCTACGGACCCAAATGGTTTAACATTTTTTGGTGGCAGGCAAGAACCGGGCGAGACAGCCCAACAATGTTTTGAACGTGAGCTGCAGGAAGAGACAAATTTAGATCTTGCAAAACATACCTATAGCCAGGTTGCCGAGTTTGAAGTTGCCCACCACGGCCGTCCGCTCCACGTAACGTTGTTTCGAATGCCTATTGCCTCGATGGATTTCGCAGTCTACGAAGGCAAATGGGCCGAGGCATTCACCACGCAAGAACTTGCCAAACGCACTGACGTAGCAAGCGTCGTCCCAAAGGCAATAAAAATTTTAACGGAGAAAAAATAGAATGGCTCTTGCTATTACTGATTTAAAAAAAGGCACTATCTTTCAGCAGGATGGTGTTCCGTACAGAGTAGTTGACTACAATCAAAAGGTGATGGGCCGTGGTGGGTCGATTGTAAACGTGCGCATTAAAAGTTTGCTCGATGGTAAAGTACTCGAGAAAACTTTTAAGGGCAACGAACAACTCGATAGTGCGGATGTAAGCAACCAAAATGTCCAGTACCTGTATAACGACGGTTCGACGTTCTACTTTATGAACGAGGAAACGTTTGAGCAGTTTGAGGTCCCGAGCGATTTGGTTGGCGACGGTGCGGGTTACATTAAAGAAGGCGATCGCATACAGCTGCAGTTTTTTGACGGCCGCCCAATTAATGTCGAACTCCCCAAAAACGTACCCCTCAAAGTTACTTACGCTGAATCTGTAGTAAAAGGCGACACCAGCGGCGCTGTGACCAAGGACGCCACCCTCGAGACGGGTATTACTATTCGAGTGCCAGCCTTTATTAAACAGGGCGATATAATTAAGGTGGATACCCGAACCGGCGCGTACCTGGAGCGTTCGAAGTAATATAGTAGGAGTCGGCAGGTGCCAAACAAAGAAGTTCAAGAATTTTCAGCAATCGTTTTTATAAGGTCGCTCGAAGCGGCAGTTGCGCGGATCGACAGCTATCCTTTAACTTCCAGCAATTTTGTTATCCAGCAGGATGAGTTTAAACGCCTTGGTGCGTTGGATATCTCTGATCTTGATAATCCCGAGGAGGCTTTCACGATATTTGCCGTGTTAGATTGTTCGCGCAAGGAACGCGATACCGACATGCGTTTCGCCGTCGAATTCTCTGCCGTGGGGGTTATTGTTTCGCTCGAAGGGTCCGGTAGCTTATTCTTTGAGTACGCAGAAAATTTTACCAACGAGCAGCAAGCCGTAAAGCAGATCGTTGCTTTGCTTAAGATGTTGTCGAACGGCCAGTTAGCTACACATCTAACCTTTAGAAATGGTCAACACTGCGCAAGCGAGCTTTTGCTTTATAACAAACAAAGTCGTATTCCCCTCGTTCTTTCTACAGAAGGGAGCTACAAACGGGTGTGGCGTAAAGGGGACGAAACGGGCTACGAGGCCCTAACCCTACGCAATACTTATTCTCAAGGCAACATTACTGTCCCCGAAAATTTCTTTATTATAGAGCGAAAGAAGAATGGGGAACAAAAAAAGAAAGGCCGGGTTTTTCAAAGCGCCGAACCCACTCCGCTCACCAAAAAGATGTATACGGCGGTATTAGAGGAAATTGGCGGTGAGCTTATGGGTCAAAAGCCGGGGGAAAGTGAGGAGAGAGCACTTATTCGACATTGGGAGTTCTGGGCGGTCGGCATCTTGACTGCTGCCATACTTTTGTCGCTGGCAGGCCTGGGAATTTTGCCGCATTTTATTATTGATCATCCCTTTGTTGTGACCATAGTTTCTATGTTTGTAGCCGGTGGCCTGGGCTCTTATCTGGTTATGCGCAAAATTGAGAAACAGGAGACGGAAGGATACACAAAATCGCCCTTGACGGTATTCCTTGGTCAATATTGGTATGAATTCGCTGCAGGCTTTTTAGTTTTGGCTTTACTTGTTTCGACCTTTCTTCCGATTTTTGTACTTTTCGATTCACCAGAAGCCGTGCATTATTGGAGTATTGTTCTTTCTATGCCGGTTGCGGCCTTAGCACCCTTCTTGTTTATTTGTGCGCTAGCAGCTATTGCCGTTAGAAGCAGGCTAGGACCGAAACTTTTTGCTGCGGCTGTGATTTTGGGAATTATCACTCTGTTTGTGGTAAACGGAATTGCTACTAACATGTATGTCGAGACGCCTGAGCCATATACTTCTCTGGCTATATTTTTGTACTTGGGTGCTCCATTTGTGGCACCGTTGCTGGCTTATAGTAAACTCAAAAAGTCAAAACGACTTACAAGTAAGCGGGCGAAGAAAACATGAAGCCAAACAACCCGGAATGCGTAAAGGATAGTATAGGCCTACCGGAAGGGTCGAATATTGTCGTTCATCTTTTAGAACCGCAAGAAGTAGGGTATCAATTTCAGCGTAATCATGCGATGTGGCCCCGACACATAACCTTGTTGCCTTGGTTTACGGTGCCTTCTGAGGAGCTAGCGGTAACGGCCCTTGGCGGTCAAAAATGAAGGTACGGCTCGACCAGACGGTGGTGTTACGCGGGTTGACGACTACGCGAAGCCAGGCGGAAAGCTGGATTCGGTTGGGTAAGGTAATAGTAAATGGCAAAGCGCAGACCAAGCCTGGTTTCGCGGTTTCCGAAGACGACCATATCGAGCTAAAGGCCAGTGAACAATATGTTAGCCGGGCTGGACTTAAATTAGCGTCAGTGGCTAAAAAGCTAGGTATCCAATTCGGCAATAAGATTGTGTTGGACGTCGGCAGCTCCACCGGTGGTTTTACCGATTACGCATTACAACATGGTGCGCAAAAGGTAATTGCCGTCGAACTGGGCAAGGACCAACTCCACCCAACACTTCGCGGCAACGAACGGATTGAGCTACATGAGCAAACCGACATTCGCGACATCTCTGCATTATCATCCAGACCAGACATTGTGGTTATCGACGTTTCGTTTGTTAGCCTGCGCGACATTTTACCTCATGTTGCCAGTCTAGTGACGCCACAAACACAAATTGTGGCTATGGTTAAGCCGCAATTTGAAGCTGCCGCCAGCAAACTCAAACACAAAGGGGTGATCAAAAACGACCGCATGCGCCGCGAAATATTAAAAGGCTTTGAAGATTGGGCTAAGGAAAAGTTCGTCATAATTGCTAAAGCCGATTCCGAAGTAGCCGGCGCCAAGGGCAACCTGGAACGATTTTACCAACTGGGCATTAATAAAATTCGATGATATTGTAAATGCAGTAAAGGGGAGTCTTTATGTTAACGGCCGAACAAGTATACGACAAACTATGGGATGATCTGAATGAGCTTAGTCCCGTTTCTGGAGAACTATGGAAACACCGGTTTATTTTGCCTGATTTCCAACGTATTTTTACCTTAACAATGACTCGTGATGCTGACCCCACAAGTTTTAAAGGGCAGAGAAATCAGATCAGGATGCTGTTTAGCACCCCGCCCAGTGAACCACCTCGTCCATCCGACGGCGACCGTTTGGACGCAAGTATTTATCGGCCCCAGCCAGGCGCAACAGTACTCCGTGGCGATACAAAGCCTGGTCCCTGGTTCGAACCTAAGGATGGTGATGCGGCAGGCTCTTTGGGGCTTAAGCAAGTATTAGTAGATTTCGGTAGGGGACCGAAAAACTATGAGCCAGGCTTAATGGCGGTAGCTTTAGGCGGGTTGCCTACCGGGCTTGCGGAACTCCCACCTCCAGAGCGGTTGTAGAGCGCTGATCTCAAGTGGTACACTGCGCTTATGTATTTTAAAAGTCGTGCTGAGGCCGGCCAAAAACTTGCAGACCAAATTGCTCAAAAATATCAGGGGGTGCCATGTGCCATTATTGGTTTGAGTGATGGCGGTGTGATGGTGGGGGCACAAATTGCCATACGGCTTAAGTGTGTGCTTACCATGCTGGTGTCCGAATCCATTGAGCTACCACGCGAGCTTGCCCCCTTAGCTGGCATTACGCAGGAGGGGTCGTTTACGTATAACCAAGCCTACTCGCCAGGGGAAATCGAAGATTTTGTTAGTGAATACCACGGTTTGATCGAACAAGAAAAGCTCCAAAAAATGCAGGCTATGCACCGACTAACCGGCA
>DASRJJ010000104.1:0-5593 GCA_035649555.1 Saccharimonadales bacterium (SeqCode) | reverse complement strand
GATCGAAACCACCACAACGCTGACCGACTGGTACAACTATCAGCACATGGCAGAGGCATTTGGCACTAGGGTAGATAGACCGGCAACAGCCTTGATGCTAGGGTCACTGAACGCCCTGTCTTCACGGTCATTTGATTGCTTGGCACGGGACGTGTACGGCGCAGATCGAACCTTGATTGTTGATCTAGAAGACGATGCCGACAAAGCGCGCCATGGCACATTTATTCAGGCTAGTGCGCTTGAGTTGCCGTTTGGCCCCGAATCCATAGATGTCGTGCACACTCATCGTCTAATCTATCAGTTACGCGACCATGTTGAGCCCGCAAGATCCCCAGAGGAACAAATGCATGTGCTGTGCTCAGAAATTATACGGGTACTTAAACCAGGCGGACAGGCTTACCTGCTAGAAGTTGTCCCAGAGAGTATCGACCCAGAGCTCATTAACAAAGAACAGATTCTCGAGTTAGGAAGAAGGTTTGTAGTGTCTTTAAGGGCGATTTTTGGTACAGCCATCGAGGACTTCAACGCTGTAGCAACTAAATATGACCCAGACTTTACCTGGCTATTAGACCCTAACCGTAATTTCTCCGTCAATGAGTTACTTTCCAACCTCAAAGTATGGGGGACTTATATCAAAAAACGCCACTCCTAGTTTGTTTATTTCTATCAGGTCAGCGGTGGGGCGATTAGAACTCTTTGATATACTTGAATCATGCAAAAAATAGCTACGCGAATATTTATGTATGCTTCTGTTACGTTTGGCATTTTAGGAATATTACTAGTGTTGACGGCCTCTGGCCCGGACAAGCCAGATTCTACTGTAAGTGAAACGCTTATAAGGCTTCTTTTTATAAACGTGTTTGTTATACTGTCTTCTTTTGCACTCAGCATTGCTGGTAAATATCTAAACGGTAAATCTTAGTTACACAATCGTCCTGTCCGCGTTAACATGCTGGATTTAGAAGCCGATAGATGCTATAATGTAAAGAGCAAGTTATTCAACTCTATACCTTTTATACCGTGCGCTGTAGCAAAGCCATTTTATTCTCGGCTATAGCGAAGACCCTGTCTCGCATAATATTAGCTTATAGAAAGGCTTAAAAAATAATGGCAACTAAATTATTCGTAGGCAAACTGTCCTACGACACTACTAACGATAGCTTGCAAGCACTGTTTGCGCAGTACGGCAAGGTAGTCAGTGCTCAGGTTATTATCGACCGCGACAACAACCGCTCAAAAGGTTTTGGCTTTGTAGAAATGGAAGACGATGTTGAAGCGCGCGCAGCAATAGCCGAGTTAGATGGCAAAGAGTTCGAAGGCCGCATCATCGCGGTGAGCATAGCAAAGCCGCGTGAAGACCGGCCCCAAAATGCCGGCTCCAGCTTCCGCGGCGGCTTTCAGCGCCGTTAAGGTACTAGTCACAAGCTCAGTACAGCTGAGTTATTGCTTAGGAGCGCCCACCAGACGGATCTTCAGTCTTAATGGGTTTACGCCCCTAAGAATGTTTGCTCGCTTATTCCTTAAATCTGGAGTCGACGAACCATGCTCGTCCGCCCCTGACGAATTAGTTCAACACCCCTTATTGGCGTATAGTTAAAAGAGCGAAAGGGAGCATTTTATGAAACATCCGATTGGACAAACTCGTAATGGGATGTCTGTTTATGTGGATCTCATAAGTTCACCTAGCGCAAAACGCATTGCCCAGCATCCCCAATATTTAGTGTTGGCTAAAGAAATGCTCGCGCAAATTAAAGTACGAGGCGCCGAGGCTGTCATCGAACATGACATGGGACGCCTAATAGGGTACGATTTTGTCGTCACCACAACAGATAAAGACACCGTCTTCTACGGGCGTCTCATCAAAGACACAATTTATACACGCTTCACAAAAAACGGCAAACCCCTCTCTACTAATCATTTAACCGTCAAACTGCGACAAGTGGGTACAAAAAATTACGAACTATCTGATATCTGGATTGGCCACTCCAACCCACCACGGCCGGGAAGCGATAACGAAACAACTGAGAGTAAGGTATATTGGTCAAACCACGCTTTTGTCCTAGATGGTCAACCTATAGAATCTCAAACGATTACCAAAATATGCCCATACTAAAGTGGGGCCCTAAAAACAGACCGGCTTTTAAATCGTAGCGCAAAAGCAATATCCGTACCGTAAACTACATTTAAGCTCAATTTGTTATACTTAACTCCATGAAACCCTTTGAAGCCATTAAGCGGCATCCGCGTGTTGTTGCTGCCACAGCCATTTTGCTTGGTGCGGTGGGCGTGGTTGAGGCGGTAGGATGGGCGCAAAACCCTATGTATGATAGGCCGGCCGATGCTTGCGTTTCCCCAATGGCCGTGAGTGGCACATATGTTGACCCAGGTGCTAATTTACTACTACAGACACAGGGAGGCTTTTTTACCACGGGCCTTATCGCACGGGGCACTTTACCCCAAGGTGCCTACGGGGTTGAAGCTAGCTTTAAGGGGCCGGGCGAAGGAGCCCACGTATGGGAAGCAAATGCCAGCCCTATGCTTAAACCCAACGAAGCAGGTGAGTTTGCGTTAAAGATGGCCATTGGCCCTGGTGAAGTACAATTTGGCGTGCGCGTAGTGGCCCCGGCCGACTCGCCACTCTGCGACAGCATGCCCCAAGTTACTTATGCCTACGAAGATGCTGGCGGCTATTTTAATGCCGTCGGTGATATACCGTGGCCTAATTTTTCTAACGTTGCGGTAAACATCTTTTAGCTTTTCGGCTTGCAGATCATTAATACAACAATTACAGTTTTTATAATGAATGATACCCAGCAAAAAATTGCCGCCTTTTTTGAAGCATACCCACTTAAGTCATTCGACGAACGACAAATAATAATTAGGGCAGGGGAAGACCCACAAAACATACTATATGTAGTGGAAGGCCGGATAAGTCAGTATGACATTACACCCACCGGCAACGAGATGGTGGTAAATGTCTTTAAACCTGGAGCCTTTTTCCCGATGTCATCGGCCATCAATAACACACCAAATGGGTATTTTTTTGAAGCAAGTACAGCGGTAACTACCCGCGTGGCGCCAGCGGCAGATGTCATCCAGTTTATCAAGGACAATCCCGATGTCTTATTTGACCTTTTGGCGCGGGTATACCGCGGCGTGGACGGTGTTTTGCGCCGTATGGCACATTTGATGGGCGGGGATGCTAAAAGTCGCTTACTGTTCGAACTGCTAAACGCCTCATATCGGTTTGGCCAACCACAACCAAATGGGGAGGTTACTATAGCGCTTACCGAGACCGCTCTAGCCCGACATTCCGGCCTGGCGCGCGAAACAATAAATCGCACGCTAAAAGACCTTAAAACAGCCGGGCTTATAGAAGTAAGCCAAGAAGGTATCGTAGTAAAAGACCCTAAAAGACTAGCTGCAACATTGGGCGACAAACTGTAAAATTACGCAGTGACCCAAGTCACAGCCTTTCCGCTTGTGACAAGTTATTATTACACTTAACATGTTAAGAATAACCTGGCAAAAAGCCTTACCATATATCCTATTAATTGGTGGCGTTATTGGTCTGCTCGCTTCGTTTATACTGACGTACGACAAGATACAGCTATTGCAAGACCCAAACTATCGGGCAGCCTGCAACCTAAACCCCGTAGTCAGTTGCGGGTCAATTATGAAGATGCCGCAAGCTAATCTATTCGGCGTACCAAACACCATATACGGTCTTATTGTCTTTAGTATGCTGACTATGTTAGGGCTGGCGTTGTTGGCGGGCGCAACTTTTAAGCGCTGGTTGTGGCTAGCCATCCAAAGTATGGCAACGGTGGGCGTTATCTTTATGCATTACTTGTTTTTTGAGGCAGTTTTTCGGATCCACGCCATCTGTCCCTGGTGTTTTATAGTGTGGATGGTAACAATCCCCATATTTTTTAGCATAACCATCTGCAATATTCGCACCAACACCTTTGGGAACCGCTGGCAAATGTTGGCTTCTACCATGCACTTTATCGATCGGTATAACAAAGATATTCTGGTGCTATGGTATCTGGTAATCTTTGTAATTCTTGGTGTCAAATTTTGGTATTACTGGAGCACCTTGCTATGACCTAACGTTCAACTGTACACTACAGGCATAAGCATAACTTAAAAAGGATGGGTACTATGGCAAGTACAGAGCGAAAAGCAATCGATAAAGTATTTATATTACTGGGCGTTATGGCCACTGTGATATTACTGGTAGCCAGCGGGTTAGGCTGGTACGGGTACAATTTTGCAACCAGCCAAGTGCGGACGGAACTAGCGGCTCAAAAAATTTATTTCCCAGAGAAGGGTAGTCCCGCGCTTGATCCAAAAGAATACCCCAACCTCCAGCAGTACGCCGGCCAATTGGTGGATGACGGGCCCAAGGCCAAAGCTTACGCCAACGATTATATTGGGAAGCACCTAGAAAAAGTTGCCGGCGGCAAGACGTATGCCGAGGTTAGCGCCCTAGCCATGAAGGACCCCACCAACCAAGAGCTGCAGAAACAAAAAACATCACTCTTCCAAGGCGAAACCTTGCGCGGCATACTATTAGGTGACGGCTATGCCTACTGGACATTTGGCATGATTGCAATGTACGCATCCGTCGCTGCCTTGGCTGGTGCTGTGGTTATGGCCATCCTGGTGTTGCTTGGGCTAGGCCACCTTAAACGATTAAAATAACGTACCATTCGACGCTGTCATTCGGCTACTTTGATTTAGATTTTTTACTAAGCACCCATTGCACCGACGGGCTTAACGGCTTGTCGGTGCGGTGCATACAGCCCAGCCAGCAACAAGGGCGACGTTTTCCCTCGAGCAGTTCTTTGATTGTCCGCGTAATATGATTTTTCCTGGTTTCTGGCTGCTTGACGGTAACTGCCCAACAAATCCATTCATTTCGGGCTAGTGGGGTTAGGCCTTCCCATTTTTCCAGCGCCGTTGTATTAGAAAGTAAAGCTTTGCGCAGATCCGCTGGCAGTTGATGCACGGTGCCGCCGGTGATTGCTTCTTTTGCCATACACTCATTTTACCTCATCATTCTCCTGAGACTGTTTAGTTCTTGCCGGGGATATGGTTGCACTAAAATTTACAAATAATCTGTTTTATCGTATAATATTGCTACTTCGTTGAGGTTTTATTACTTCCGAAGCACATTGACAAGTAGGCAATTAACATTACAAGATGCGATGCGAGTACGCACAGTGTTCTCGCATCGCATCTTGTGTGTTTTAGGATACACACTATAGTTCTAGCGCCAGCTAGTAACCGAAGGCCAGTTGTGCCAAAGATACGAAGAAAGGGTGCATCACATGTCCCCCGAACTGGCTCGTAGTCTCGTTGACGAGAACGTCGGCGTTCTGAAGCGCTTCGTCGAAGGCTACCTGCTGAACAACGGTATTGCCGTCCAGCTCGTCGAGGCAGTTGCCAAGAAACTTCTAGGAGCAGAGGTCGCCGCTCACGGCATAGTGCCCGATGGCTATGCGGCCATTCCCACGCAGCTCGTCCAAACGGCTGTCAGGAGCCTCGTCGACATCACCGTCATCGACCCCACAGTCTTCAAGGAAGG
>DASRJJ010000103.1:0-4406 GCA_035649555.1 Saccharimonadales bacterium (SeqCode) | reverse complement strand
CATGGTGAGCTTTTTGGCCGAGCTGTAGTTAGTACATTAATTTAGTGGCCCTAGTTTTCTTAAGAGGTCGCAATTTTGACGTGCATGGGTAAAGTGACGATGATATGTCAACGAAGCATAGGGCTGTTCGATGGAAGAGCTGTCCCCTAACGCCCTAATTTTGTCTTCTAACACATATCCGTGCTGCCAGCCACGGGCGGCAAATAGACTTTTACCTTTAGCCAAACGGTCGGCTAAAGTCGTCATAAAAAAGTTATTTCTTTCGATACTCCAAGCCACGGCCACTTGCTGAATTGCGGTATCGGTAAGGTAAAAGCTCGCCGTTTGCTCGGTGGCAAAGAACGGGTCGTACATATCATTTTTTGCGGAATCTCCAAAAAATTTTCGGTGCGCTGCCTCAAATGAAAAATGACGCCAATTGTCTATGCCCTGGTATCTATCTATAAACTTTTGCAGGACTCCCTGCATGTGGAGCCTAATATTGTAGTTGGCATTCCGCTGTTCGTACAAAGAGCGGTGGTACTGTACTACATGCCGAAGGGTAAGATAGTACATAATAGCATCGGGCTCAAAGCCTTGTTGTAGTAGCTCTATGAATTCCTTCGGTCCTTCGGGATCGGCGGTATACCAAGGGACGCTATACTTTTCACTAAACCAACCTAGCAAAGCTCGATCACCTATCCAGTTGATTGCTGTATGGGGATATTGCACTTCTGGAGCCCACAGAAGATCTCCTTCGCCATGTATCTCTCGATCATCCGGGTTGCTATTGGTTGTATCCCAAAAATCTAGCCATGCCCCCAACATAACTGCATATTGTTCATCTCTATTATAAAGTATATGGTCGGTGCGTACTACACTTAGTAATTGATGGCCTTTCTGAACCCGTATTACATCAGCTGGCGGTGGAACATAGTAGGCACCATATTCGCCAATACCTTTGAAGGGGTTAGTGCATTGGTTGATCATAAAAAACCTCAGCCCCCATTCTAAATTGTCAGACGAGCAATTACTACAACCACGCAGGCATAGTAAGTTAGGTAGAATCTCATTTTTAATCGATAGTTGCTTATGCTTGGTTTATAATGGCAATATGTGGCAACTCAAAAAGAACCAAGCAGGCTTTGGCCATGTGTTTGGTATTTTGTTTGTCGTAGTAGTTATTGCTATTGTTGGCGGTATTGGCCTACTAGTGCTAAAAAAATGGAAAGAATCAAGTGGCAGTACTGGCCAAGTTTGGACAACTGACTGCGTGGGAACCGACCGGGTAAATCTCACCCATATGCCAATGGATCTAAAAGATGTGGCAACCATTACACCGTATGGCCTTATTGCAGGCGCGCACGTGACGCCAATTGACCACCTGTACTTTTACCCTAAAGAAGGTCCCCGCGACTCGTACCCTGTGTACGCAATGGCCGACGGATACATCCAAAACATTAGTATTCGCAGTGTGCAAACTGATAATGGTAGTCCTAAAAAGGCGGAATACCGCATAGAGATGCAGCACTCTTGCCAAACGCTGACCTATTTCGACCTAATAACTAAGCTCGACCAAACTATCCTTGACCAAGTAAAAGATGCCGATAAAAAAGGTATAAACGGACACTTACCCATTAAGGCGGGCCAAATTATTGGTTGGATCGGTGAACAATCGCTCGATACCGCTGTGTATAATGCTTACCTTGCCTTGCCTGGTTTTATTAGTCCTGAACTATATGAAGCCGAGCCATGGAAAATACACACTGACGATTTTTTTAGTTATTTCCCCCAAGACATGCAAGCCCAAATGGCTGCAAAAAACCGCCGAAAGGTCGCACCACTAAGCGGCAAGATAGATTATGACCAACCAGGCAAATTAATTGGCAACTGGTTTAAGGAAGGCACTAAAGGATATGGCGGCCCTAAGGGTGAAGGCCCGGGCGAAGGTGACGGCCGGGGCTATTGGAGCGGCCACTTGGCGATTTTCTATGATGCTATTGACCCAAGCAAAGTCATTGTTTCGATTGGTGAATTTAAAAATGGCCAGCCGCAAGGTTTTAGTGTAATTGGTAATAGTCCAGACCCAGCCACGATTACCAAAGACAGCGGCATAGTAAAATATGAACTTACACAATTGCCTGCTGGCATTATGCCGGATGGGAGCGCTGTCCCACAGCAAGGCCCTGTGCGGATTCTGGGTGTAGTCTTATTCCAGGTACTAGAGGGCGAAAGGCTTAAAGTAGAGGCGTTTCCTGATAAAACTGCTGCACAAGTCACCACTTTCTCTAGCCCCAGCATGTACGAGCGTTGATCCTCCCCGAGTTCGTTCAACTGTTCAAATGGGCATTCTTGTAGGGCAATTTCGTTCAATACAAAATAAGCGGCAAGTGTTTCACAGACAGTGGCGGGTGTCGGCCCGGGTGGATTCGCAGCTTCAAACTCTTTACGAATTGTGCACTCCGGATTACAACCAGAGAATATTTTCATATCTGAAGAATAGGACCGAAGTGTTGATTGGTCAATGGGGTGACGACACCCGAGAGATCTGTGAACCTTGCAAATCCGGCCAGTAAACACTACCATTAACTATGGTGGATTTATATGATAAAACGACGTAGTCGTTCCAGAGCGCTTTGGGGATTGCAATTTGATCATCTAGCGCATTTTACAGTGCGCAGGGCGGGTCTTTTTTTGCGTTCTTTGGGCACAAGAATCGTACTGTTGAGTTTTATTGCGTTACAGTTTGGGTTTTTAATAGCCTTACTGTTTCCACCCCCTTCGGCCCAAGCTGCTGCCTTAACAGTAGCTAGTGCAACCTCGGAAACCGGGCAAAGCACCACAAGCACTACATTTGTTGACTCCGACACTTCAATCGCTTCCGGTTCTTTGCCAGCTGGTACATATTTTGTGGCTTGGGGCGCGGGAGCGGCAAATTCGAGTGCCAACGGGTTGGCTAATGTACGCCTTGTGCGTGGCTCCACGGAAATTGCCTATAACAGTTACGAAGGCAGTATTGCATCAAGCGCCGCCAATACTGGTCTCGCGCGGAGCGGCTATTGGCTGGGTACCCTCAGCGGCAGCGAAGCCTTAACCATTCAATATGATGGCACGACGGGCACGACATATATTGACTCTAAATTTATTAAGGCCATTCGGCTTGATACATCGCTTATTGCTGACACCGACTACTTTACTTCGGGCAGCCAAGAGAGTTCATCGGACGAAACGGCCAACGCCGCAACCGGCAGTTTTACAAACATTAAGACGCTCACCAAAACTTTTGGTTCCGCTACCGAAAATTATTTGGTATTTGCTTCTATGGAAATCAGCCCCGACAGCACCGCCAACGATTGCACCGCGCAAATAGAGGTTGACGGCGCTGCGTCCGAGACGGCCACCATGGAAGGAGAAGATACCGCCGACCAGTTTGGGTATGCGCTCGCCAAGGTCTTCTCGATTGGTAGCGGCTCTAAAAACATCCGGCTGCAAGGGCAATCAGTTGGCGGCGCAACGTGCGACTTTTTACGCTCGCGTATTTACGTATTTAGGGCTTCAATTTTTGACCAAGTGGTCGAAAACTACAGCTCCGGCGAATCAACTCTAGCATCAAGCACCTGGACCGATAAAAATAGCCAAGCATATACCCCTAACCAAAGCGAAACAGTTATGGTTATTGGCAGCCGCTCGCTCGGTACTGGCGCTACCAGTTGTGCCGCGGCAACACGCATCGACGATGGCACAACACAATACGTCGACACTCATTCTTATGTACCCAACAACACTACTGACTATTGGAAAGGTATGTCGGCCGCAAGCAAGACAGTTTCTAGCGCGACCACCTTTAAAATCCAATACCAAAGATCAACTGGAACGTGCACAGTAAAAATTAAAGAATCATCGCTTATTATTTGGTCGATGACCCTTAAGCCGGCGGCGCTTAAGCAGTCGGCTTACCGCTGGTTTAGCGCCAGCAGCACCCCGGCGTCTAACTGGTGCAACGATACGTCAGGCATTACCTGTACAACAAGTTGGTCAAACCGGCGTAAAATTACCATTAATAACTCGGCAAGCGCCGTAAACCTAACCAACTACCCATTACTTATCAAGATAAATAGCAGCCGGATTGATTACTCCAAAACCCAAAGTGCCGGCCAAGATTTGCGTTTTGTCGACCCGTCTAACGACAATTTGGTGTTGCCGTACGAAATCGAGGAATTCAACGAAACCGGCGATGATTATGTATGGGTCAAGGTGCCGCAGATCGACGCGGGCTCGACCACTGATTATATTTGGATGTATTACGGCAACGGGAGCGCGAGCGACGGCCAGGACGCCACAAACGTGTGGGATAGCGACTACAAGGTTGTGCAACACCTTGAAGAAACCAGTGCTTGTAGTGTTACGTTTACAGACTCAACCACCAA
>DASRJJ010000102.1:0-3060 GCA_035649555.1 Saccharimonadales bacterium (SeqCode) | reverse complement strand
AGACCATTGCCTCGGCTATTACCATTGCCGAAACCGGCCACTTGGTACTTGCTACACTGCACACCAACAGCGCTGCGCAAAGTATCGACCGTATGATTGACGTTTTCCCGCCGCATCAGCAGCCGCAAATTCGATCGCAGCTATCAAATATCCTTATGGCCGTTGTGTCACAACGCTTGTTGCCGACAATTGGCGGTGGCCGTATTGCTGCCGCCGAGATATTGGTGGCCACGCCGGCAGTACGCAACATTATTCGCGAAGGCAAAACCCATCAGCTTGAGGCGGTTATTCAGACCGGTGCCGAATTCGGCATGCAGTCCATGGATAAAACCCTAGTTAGCCTGGTGCACAACGGCACGATTAGCTATGACGACGCCCGCACCGTGGCGGTGGATATTGACGAACTTGACAGGTTAATGAGAGGCTAACCCGGGGATGCTCTCATTCCGTTACACTGCGCGTGATCCCTCGACTGGGCAATATGTTAAAGCCGAGGTCCAGGCCGAAAGCGAACAGGCGGCCAGCCGTTTGATTAGCCGTGAGGGCTTGGTACCCATAGACATTACCTTGGCTGAAAAATCCACTAAGGGTATTCGTGGCCGGTTTAATCGTATCAAAATCAAGGAAAAGGTGCTGTTTTCGCGGCAGCTAGCGACGCTTATTAACGCCGGTTTGCCGCTGGTGCAGTCCCTGCGTACGGTTAACCAGCAAACCACCAGCAAACCACTCAAGGTGGTTGTTAGTAAAGTAGTGGCCGATGTTGAGGCCGGTTCAACGCTCGCCGACGCCATGAATAAACACCCCAAAGCGTTTAACCAAATATATGTCAGTATGATTGCCGCTGGCGAGGCCTCGGGTACACTCGATAAAGCTCTCGAGCGGCTGGCTATCCAGCAAGAAAAAGACGCCGACCTAATTAGCAAAGTTCGCGGTGCCATGGTCTATCCGATAATTGTCATCTTAGTAATGGTCGGCGTAGTTGGCTTTATGGTAGTACAAGTTTTGCCCCAAGTAGAGGTTCTGTACGAGGGCTTGCCTGGCGCAAGCCTGCCGCTTATTACGACGATATTGCTTGGCGTTTCCCACTTTATCATTAATTTTTGGTGGGTTGTAATATTGCTGTTGGCTGTGGGTATCTTCTTTACTACCCGCTGGGCCCGCACTGTGGCCGGTAAGCGAGTTGTTGACAAGCTCAAAATGAAGCTGTGGCCCTTTGGCCCTTTATTTATGAAGATGTACATGGCACGCTTTTCCCGCACCGGTACAACGCTTGTTGCCAGCGGCGTGCCGCTTATCCAAATGCTAGAGATTACCTCGAACTCGGTTAACAACGTCTATATTCAAGATTCAATCCATAGTGCTACCGATAAAGTAAAGGGTGGTAAATCTTTGGCCGATGCGTTAACGCACGATCCGTATTTTCTGGAACTCGTTCCCAACATGTTGCGGATTGGTGAACAATCTGGCTCTATGGAACAGATGCTTGGCAAAACAGCTGAATATTATGAAAAAGAAGTGGATGACCAAATTAAAACTATCTCGACAATTATCGAGCCAGTCTTGATGGTCTTGTTGGGTGTTATGGCCTTTATAATCGTTGCCGCAGTACTGTTGCCAATTTACGGTCTGGCCGGCCGATCATTCACCCTGTAGATTTTTAATCGTTAGAGGTATGGCGAAAAAGCTATTGCTTTTTTAGCTACAAGTCCGTATTATCCAAGCATAAGCATTAACACGTTAAATAAGGGGGCATGTAGGTATGCTATCGACATTGAAAAACCGTAAAGAGCAGGGCTTCACCATCATCGAAGTTTTGATTGTGCTGGCTATTGCCGGTTTGATCTTGCTGGTAGTCTTCTTGGCCGTTCCAGCTTTGCAGCGAAACGCGCGCAACACATCACGTAAGGAAGATGTTGCCAGCATCATGGGTGGTGTAAGTGAGTTCGTAAACAACAATAATGGTAACTTGCCAACAGCGAAGATTGACACTGATGCCAACACATTGACACTAGGTCTTAATGGTACGAATCAAGTGCCGGTTTCGCTTGGGTATTATGCCCCAAGTGATGTTAACTTGACTACATTTACCACTAATGGTACTAATAACAACACGACGACCGATACAGTTACGCTTGTTACGAGTGCTAAATGTGACCCTGATGACGCCGACATTGGTAAGCCGGTAGCCGGAAGTACCCGCGCTATAGTCGCGCTCTATACCTCCGAACCAAATGGTAAGCAGTGTAGCGAATCATAGAACTAAGTAGAACAAGAACCCCAGTACGCTGGGGTTCTTTTATGTGAACTAAGCTTTAGGGAATTGTTAGCGCCATGGTACCATTAATCTCATGACAGTGATTACGCTTATACCGCTTGGTTTAGTCCTGGGCAGTTTTGTGAACGCCTTCGTATGGCGGCTATACAAAAAGAAAAATTGGGTCAATGACCGGTCGGAATGTGATTCTTGCCATCATAAACTCGGTGCGTCAGATCTTATACCTGTTGTAAGCTGGGTATTGCTACGGGGTAAATGTCGTTATTGCCGGAAGCCGATTAAGGATAGTCCATTAACCGAACTCGCCCTACCTGTGCTGTTCGTTGTGTCATACATTTGGTGGCCATTATCGCTCCAGGGGGAAGGGCTGCTGCTATTTGTTTTTTGGCTGGTCTTTTTAGTGGGGTTTACTGTTTTGGCGGTGTACGACATTCGCTGGTTTTTACTGCCAAATAAGATAGTCTTTCCACTTATTGGGGTGGCGGTTTTGCAAGTTGTTTTGCAGGTGTTCTTTTTTGACGCCTCGCCGCGTGATGTACTCGGTGCGGCGCTGGGGATATTTTTTATAAGTGGCATATTTTATGTATTGTTTGTGTTGTCTAAAGGGACTTGGATTGGGTTTGGTGACGTAAAGCTTGGGATTGTCTTGGGCATTTTGGCTGGCGGGCCGTTGACTTCGATGTTACTGCTTTTCGTGGCCTCTATGCTTGGGGTGCTTATCTCGATCCCGATGGTCATTGCTGGCAAGGCAGGGCGTAAGACGCTTATACCATTTGGTCCCTTTT
>DASRJJ010000101.1:0-9897 GCA_035649555.1 Saccharimonadales bacterium (SeqCode) | reverse complement strand
TTGTTAAGTACAAAGACGGCAACGTTACCTACGAGCCACAGCATTTTGTGCGTTCTAACGAAGGCACCAGCATCAACCAAAAGGTTGTTGTAAGTACTGGCGACAAAGTTAAAAAGAACGATGTGCTCATCGAAGGCATGTCCATCCAAAACGGCGAGCTTGCCCTAGGTAAGGACTTGCTAGTGGCCTTTATGCCATGGCATGGCTACAACTTCGAGGACGCCATTATTATTAGCCGCAAACTTGTTGAGGACGACACCCTTACTAGCGTGCACATTGTAGACTTCATGATTGAGGTGCGCGAGACTAAATTGGGGCCAGAAATCGTCACCCGCGACATTCCAAACGTGTCCGAAGACGCCCTGCGCCACCTCGACGAAGACGGTATTGTGCGGATTGGTGCCGAAGTACACCCTGGTGATATTTTGGTCGGTAAGATTACTCCGAAAGGCGAACAAGAACTTAGTTCCGAGGAGCGCCTGCTCCGCGCTATCTTTGGTGAAAAAGCCAAAGAAGTCCGCGACACAAGCCAACGCATGAGCAACGGCAAACACGGTAAAGTGGTTGGCGTTAAGGTGTTTAACCGCGAAAACGGCCACGAGCTAAAAGCTGGCGTGCTAATGCAAATTCAGGTATTTGTTGCCCAAATGCGCAAAATTAGCGTCGGTGACAAGCTTGGTGGCCGCCACGGTAACAAGGGTGTCATCGCTCGAATTTTGCCTGTCGAAGACATGCCATTTATGGAAGACGGCACGCCGGTTGACATTGTCCTCAACCCGCTGGGTGTACCATCTCGTATGAACATCGGCCAGTTGTTCGAAACCCACCTTGGTATGGCTGCCCGTGCCCTTGGCATTAAAGTTGCCAGCCCATCGTTTAACGGTGTGCCAGAAGATAAAATCAAAGAGCTACTTACAGAAGCAGGCCTGCCGGCAGACGGCAAGCAACAGCTGTACGACGGCCGCACTGGCGAACCCTTCCAGGAACGCACCACGGTTGGCAGTATGTACATGATCAAGCTCAACCACATGGTCGCCGACAAAATCCACGCTCGTTCGACTGGTCCATACACCATGGTCACCCAGCAACCGCTTGGTGGTAAGGCGCAAAATGGTGGTCAGCGCTTTGGGGAAATGGAAGTATGGGCGCTTGAAGCTTACGGCGCCGCTGCAACCTTGCAAGAAATGTTGACTATTAAGTCCGACGACGTCTACGGCCGCTCCAAAGCCTACGAGGCTATCATCAAAAAGACCGAAATTGTCGGTCCAAAGGTACCAGAGAGCTTTAACGTACTTGTTAAGGAGTTGCAAGGTCTTGGCCTTAAGGTTGACTTGGTACATTCCGACAAAGTAGTTGATGCCGAAGAAGTACTCGCTACCAATGTTCGTGATGAAGCCGAGCACTTACCAGAGGTAGAAGTGCCAGCCTCCGTTATTTCGGATGTTGACGTTACCGATGACGCAATAGCTGACGAATTTACCATCATGGATGATATGTCAGACGACAGCGTAGCTTTGAATGACAGCGATGATGATAACGATGATTCGGGCGACACCGCCACAGACACTGAAGTAGAAGAAAAGGAGGTAGCGTAATGAGACGTTACAGTTACGGCACTAACATTGCAGATTTTGATGCTGTACGGCTAGCTGTCGCCAGCGCTGCTGACATCCTCGACTGGTCACATGGTGAAATTACTAAGCCCGAGACCATTAACTACCGTACCCAAAAGCCCGAAAAAGATGGGCTCTTCTGCGAGCGCATTTTTGGACCGGTCAAAGACATCAACCCGCACGACGCCAAGTACAAGGGTGTTCGCAGTCGCGAAGCCGCTGTCGACAAGAACGGCGAGCTGGTCACCAAAAGTATCGTTCGCCGCGAGCGAATGGGTCACATCAGCCTGGCTGTTCCGGTGGCGCACATTTGGTTCTTGCGTGGCACCCCAAGCGCTATTGGTTTGCTGCTCGGTGTTACGGTTAAAAACCTCGAGCGTGTGGCCTACTTTGCCAGCTACATCATCAAAAAGGTCGATGTTGCCAAGCGCGACAAGTTACGCGCCGACAAAGAGGCTGAACTTGCTGCCGCTAAAGAAGCAATCAAACACCGCTTTGAAAAAGAAGCCGAAAACCCAGATGCCAACGTTAAAGCATTGGCCGAAATGCAAACCAAAGAGCTCGACCAAGTGGATAAAGAGTTCGAAACCATCAAAAACCAGCTGGACGGTCTTGAAAAATTACACTTGCTTAGCGAAGCCGATTACCGCGCTTTGCCCGATGATTTACGTGGGCTAATCGAAGTCGGCATGGGCGGTAACGCGCTTAAGGACTTGCTCGAAGACATCGACCTCAAGGATCTAATTAAAGAATTGACCGAAGAAGCCGAAGCCGCAAAGGGGCAACGCAAGAAAAAACTGCTTAAGCGTTTGCGACTACTTGAAAGCATGGAGCGCGCTGGCATTCGACCCAGCAGCATGTGCCTGCAAGTCTTGCCAGTGATCCCACCCGACCTGCGTCCGATGGTGCAGCTAACCGGTGGCCGCTCTGCGACATCTGACTTGAACGATTTGTACCGCCGGGTCATCAACCGTAATAACCGTCTCAAGAAGTTGATCGAGCTTAACGCGCCAGAAGTCATCCGCCGCAACGAACAGCGTATGCTGCAAGAAGCTGTCGATGCTTTGATTGACAACAACAGCACCCGTTCGGGCCGTGCCGTAGCTGCAACTGGCCAACGCCGCCGCCTAAAGAGCTTGAGTGACATGCTCAAGGGCAAGCAAGGCCGTTTCCGCCAGAACTTGCTTGGTAAGCGTGTGGACTACTCTGGCCGTTCCGTAATTGTTGCCGGCCCAGAGCTTAAGATTAACGAATGTGGTCTGCCAAAGATGATGGCTTTGGAACTATTTAAGCCATTTGTTATTGGTGAACTAATCGCTAACGAGCTTGCGCACAACATTCGTGGCGCCACCCGCATGATTGAAGTTGGTGAAATCGCCGTGTGGGATGCACTCGATGTCGTAATTAAGGGCAAGTATGTGCTGCTTAACCGTGCACCATCATTGCACCGCTTGAGTATCCAGGCTTTCCAGCCGGTGCTCATCGAAGGCCGTGCTATCCAGCTGCACCCGCTCGTTTGTAAAGGCTTTAACGCCGACTTCGACGGTGACCAAATGGCCGTGCACTTGCCGCTAAGCGACGAGGCCCAGGCCGAAGCCCGCGACATCATGGCTGCCAACAACAACCTGCTCAAGCCAGCCGACGGTACTCCAATCCTGCACATCGAACAAGACATGGTGCTTGGTTGTTACTACATGACTATGGCTTCAGGCGATGACCAAAAAGCGGTAACGTTTAGCGGTATCGAGGAAGCGCTGATGGCGCTCGATGCCCACGTAATTAAACTCCAGACGCCAGTCAAGTTGCCATTCCGCGGTGAAATGCGTGAAAGCACCCTTGGCCGCGTCCTCTTTAACGAAGTCTTCCCAGAAGATTTCCTATTCCAAGACGAAGCCATGACTAAAAAGCGCTTGCAGCAGGTAATGGCCCTTGTGTACAACAAGTACGGCCAAGCCAAAACTGCCGAAATTGCCGACGAACTCAAGCTCCTTGGCTTTAAAGGCGCTACAATGTCTGGATTGTCCATGGGTATGGGCGACTTTACTGGTGTTAAAGGCATGGATGAGCTGCTTAAAGCTGGTGAGGAGCGTGCCGCAGCTATTTCTGAACAGTACGAGCAGGGCTTTATTACCGAAGATGAGCGTTACCGCTTAACTGTCGAAAATTGGACCAAAATTGATGCACAGGTACAGGAACTTTTGGCCGAGCAAATGGTAGGCCAAAAGTCGACGATGTCCATTGCCATTACCTCTGGTGCGCGTGGTAACATTTCGCAGATGAAAATGTGTGTTGGTATGCTTGGTGTCTTCTCTGACGCTGCCGGCCGCGCCATCGAGCTGCCAATTAAGTCGGGTTACATCCAGGGGCTCGACCCGCTCGAATACTTTACCGGTACTCGTGGTACCCGCAAGGCGCTTATCGACATCGCCCTTAAGACTGCCGACGCTGGTTACCTAACACGTCGTTTAGTGGATGTTGCCCAAGATGTATTTACTATCGACGATGAAGAAGAGTTAGACCCGGGCTTTGCTATGCTCCGCGCCGATGCCAACGAAATTGGCGTTTCGTATGCA
Source organism: Saccharimonadales bacterium (SeqCode) (assembly GCA_035649555.1). GTDB lineage: Bacteria > Patescibacteriota > Saccharimonadia > Saccharimonadales > UBA4665 > DASRJJ01. The sequence goes on along the minus strand of DASRJJ010000101.1, from coordinate 5,711 downwards.
ACCCGCTTAGAGGGCCGCTTCGCTGCTGCGCCTATAAAAGGTGTTGTTAAGCGAGGCCAGCTAATCACCAAAGAAATTGCCGAGCGCATTGAGGCCGAGAACATCGACGGCGTCAAGATCATGAGCGTGCTCAGCGCTTCATCGGTCCGCGGCGTGCCGCAAAAGTCGTACGGTGTTGACCCGGCTACTGGCCTGCTTGTTATGCCGTTCCACCCAATTGGTGTTATTGCTGCCCAATCTATCGGTGAACCAGGCACGCAGCTGTCGCTAGACTCCAAGCACCGCTCCGGTGCGGTTATGGCCGACGACACTGCGCAAGGCCTAAGCCGTATCGAAGAGTTGTTCGAAGTTCGCGCGCCAAAGGGTCAGGCATACTTAACTGACATTTCCGGCACGGCCAAGGTGTGGGAAGAAGGCGAGCACTACGTGGTGCAAGTAACGGCCAACGACAAGGCGCAGCTAAGCTTTGACCTCGGTGAGCGTGTTGCCAAGATCAAAAACAACACCGATGTTGCGGTTGGCGACGTCCTAGCCTCTAACGAAGACGGCTCCAGCCCGCTGGTTGCCCCGATGGCTGGCAAAGCACACGTTACCGACAAAGAAGTTGTTATTACGCCTAACGGCCAAAGTGTGGTTCGTTACGAAATCCCTGGCTTTAAGCAGATCTTGATCCAGGACGGCGATAAGGTTGAGGCTGGTCAACGCCTTACTAATGGTTCTGTTAACCTGCCAGAATTGATGCGCTTGCAAGGCGTAGAATCTACCCAGCGCTACATCATGAACGAGATCCTTAGGATCTTTGCAGGCCAGGGCCAAAACATTGCCGACAAGCACCTCGAAATCATCGTACGCGCTATGTTCAGCCGCGTGCAGGTCGAGGACGCCGGTGACAGCGAATTTGTAACTGGCGATGTCGTCAGCAAGCTCGCCGTAGTAGAGGCAAACGATGTACTCACCGCACAAGGCAAAAAGCCGGCGCAAGTCAACCAATTGTTACTGGGTATTACAAAGTCATCCCTTAGCACCGATTCGTTCCTAAGTGCTGCTTCGTTCCAGGACACTACGCGCGTGCTTATTAGCGCCGCTACCTCTGGCCGTGTTGACAAACTGTATGGTCTTAAGGAAAACGTTATCTTGGGTCGCAAAATCCCCGTCGGCACCGGCTACAAACGCCCTGATAATAAGGAAGATGCCGACCTCCAAGAGGATGTCGAATAGTGAGCCCCGAAAAGCAGTATATTATTGAAGGGGATCCACACACAGCCTGGGTTATTACCGATGATGACGATCAATATAGAGACGTGGATGTGCGTATAACGCCAGGGCTATCTGAACTGCCTGATAATTTTTTATCTCAAAATGTTACCGGAGGCGTTGATTGGACTCCTCAACTGGTTGCAACAGATTTTCTTTTCCTCCGAGGTGAGATGCACCACTCAGTGGCCGCAGCCGAAGAGGAAAGGTTGGAATGAGTACTCACGGCAATAAGTGGCTTAGTTGTAAGTTTGGATGAGCACAGAAAAGGGAGTGGTCGGTGGACCGTCTTCAACAACCCTGGATCAGATGTCACTGTGATGCCTGCACATATTGCATAACAAGGCTAATTCTGATAAAGTTAATACATCACAAATAAGCAGTCCGAGCTGGGCGAAGTAAGGGGCGGCAGAGTTGGCACTCGCCGGCCCCCGCCTACAGCAGCAGATTGCAATAAGGAGCAACAATGCCAACAATCAATCAATTGGTTCGCAAGCCGCGCACCAAGGTGACTGTCAAAAGCAAGTCGCCTGCGCTGCAGCGCGTAACAAACAATCTTAAGACCAGATCGTACGAGAAGCCTTCGGCCCTCAAACGCGGCGTCTGTGTTAAGGTAACCACTAAAACCCCTAAAAAGCCGAACTCGGCCCTGCGTAAGGTTGCCCGTGTGCGCCTAAGCAATGGCTACGAAGTATGGGCTTACATTGGCGGCGAAGGCCACAACTTGCAAGAGCACGCTGTCGTGTTAGTGCGCGGCGGCCGTGTAAAGGACTTGCCAGGTGTGCGTTACCACATTGTGCGTGGCAGCCTTGACCTCCAAGGCGTCCAAAACCGCAAACAGGGCCGCAGCAAGTACGGCGCCAAAAAGGAGAGCAAGTAATGAATAGGCCATCATGCAACACTTGTCCTAGCGCAGCTGGTCCGGAGCGCTTTGAACGGTGCGCGGAAGCCGCTGCCGCATTAAGCCGAAGCCTGATTATTGTCCCCGAAGAATGCCCAATTAGCACAATGTCTAGAATGGCTTTGACTATCAATGGAGACGGCCAAGTCGTTTCAACGCGAGGGAGAATATAAATTATGCCGCGACACAAGACCAAAGCGCTCGTGCGCGAAGGGGTACATCAATTGGCTGTTTCTAGAGCCATGGCCGCAGCAAATACGGCGCCAAAAAGGGAGGGCAAGTAGCAATGCCTGAATTTCAACAATGCCCAGAAGCTGCAGTACTTGAGCAAGTCGGCGTGACTCCGTGTGGCCTTGAAAATGGCCCGTCCAGGCGATGTGCCGCGGCAGCCCAGATATTGATAGAATACAGCGGCGTCCCACTGCTTAAAATAAACGAGCGTGTAGAAAATGGCGACTGCCCACTACTAACACTCGCTCGTATCTCGGAGGGCTCTAACAACATGTATCTTTTAGAGACTGTTCGAGGCCTACCTAAAGGACCGCGCCAAGGAGGAGAACTGTAATGCCGCGACACAAGACCAAAGCGCTCGTGCGCGAAGCTGCCCCCGACCGTTTGTACAATAACCAGCAGGTTACCCGTATTATTAACCGTGTAATGTTAAACGGTAAAAAGCAACTTGCCGAAAAGCTGGTGTATGACGGTATGGACAAGGCCGCTAAAAAACTCAAGGTAGAAAACCCGCTAGAGGTATTTGAGCAAGCCATGCGCAACATCCAACCGCACATGGAAACCCGCTCCCGCCGTGTTGGTGGTGCAAACTACCAAATTCCTTTTGAGGTCCGTGGCCAACGCCAAAACCACCTAACAACTATGTGGTTTACCCAGGCTGCCCGTTCCCGCAAAGGCATGAGCATGGCCGACCGTATCGCCCTCGAACTAACCGATGCCTACAACAACCAAGGCGCCGCGGTTAAAAAGAAGGAAGACACCCACAAAATGGCCGAGGCCAACCGCGCCTTCGCCCACTTTGCCCGCGGGTAAACTACTGCTCGCCCAGAAAAACTGCACTCCTAAACGTGTGCAGTTTTTATTTGTTTTGCATTCCTACACTACATACCTTTTTTGTAATTTATACACCATCATGCCAAAATCTATTGATTTTTCTGCTCCTGCTGTCGATAATAGTCTAGATACTAGTAGGGTAACGGGGAGATTTATATGGCGTTTGGCAAATCGAGTTCAATTGGGGAGCCTAAAAAAGCTTTGTATGGGGAAGCGGTAGCAGCGGAAGAACTAGGCAAAAGACAGGCTGGTGTAGCAGAGTCTGCTAAAACGATTGCTCAACATGCTGGCACCATAGGTGGGCTACTAGATCAACTTGTTAAAGAATTTAAGGCTGCCCAAAAAATTACTCAAGAAGCTACGCAGCAACAGCGAAATATTGCTGGAAATGTGGGCGAACATGCTCTTAGACTGGCCGGAGTTGCGGCCGGTACAGATGACAGAGATTTACAGGAGGCAGCAAGAGCTTTCCAGGCACAAGTTAAACCTACCGAGGATCACGCTGCACACCTGCAGGCCATAGATAAGTTTATGGCGGGTGGAGCCGGCACTGTACAAAAACTTATCGAGGGATTACATAGAGATCCGGGCAGTTTAGCAATGGCCAATAATTTATCGGAGGGAATGAAAACAAGCGCCGATGTCCTAGCTCGAGCAGGCTCTGCGGCAGCAAGCCACGCACCTGTCCTGTAATTAGGTTGATGTATTGATATGTCGGGGCCACGCGGAGACGAATTTGCGCCTGGTTCACAGTATTATGTGCGGCCAGAGGGTCAGGTGGAAGATCCGTTCCCGGCAAAATTAGCTGAGCACTTTCGCCAATGGGCCCCACCTCCTAATAGCGCGGCTGGAGCCGAATGGGGTAACTGGCAGCCTACGCCAGCAAGTGCTGGGGAGCGGCCCGCACCGCTTATACGCATTGGTGTCGTTGAGGGGCTAGATAGTGGGCCACCACCACCCATATGTTTGGGTGGGCTTGGCGAGCGGCACACTGTCATATCAGACTCAAAGAAAGCGGAAGAAGCCTCCAGGCAAATGCTGCTCCGAATATTAGGTAGTGCCGGCAATGTGCGGGCAGTCATTTGTGATACGGCCAGAACCGGCGCGTTTAGGGATTTTTTGGAGCCAGGGCTTTGTGAAAATATTTTTCCGGACGACGTCGATGGAGTATTGAAGGACTTGGTCCAGCTCCAGCATAAGGTAGCTACCGAATCTGAAGTCCAGATAGGTTCTGCGGCTGAACCATGGCGGATTTTGGTTATAACTGGCAATCCTCGCTCAGCGACTGCTAGGGATCATCTTAGCTTGTTGACCCAATCCACAAACTGGGGGTCCATAATTGCGCTAGGAACTGACATACAGGATAATGAGCTGATTCAACGTGGTCCACCAAGAGGGCTTAAGTGGCGGCTTGATCCTCAACTCCCGAGCAGCCTGGTTAGACAAGCAGTTAAGGATATGGCAGCCCGGGCACAGCCGAAGTCGCTGTCTATGATCGAATTAATTGAGGCCTCCCATCAACGGATGCCCTCTGGTAAAGGCCTAGAGGGATGTGTCGGCACCAAAAGGGATGGCTCTATTGTTAGGATTTGTTTCGCCGACGAAACTCCCCATGGCCTTATTGTGGGGCGAACCGGTAGTGGTAAGACTAACTTTTTGACCTATATGATGAGCGACCTGTTGCATGCGTATAGCCCTGACGATATACAAATGTATGTTGTCGATGGTAAGAAAGCAGATTTGTCTGTTCTAGGTCCTGGTGAAGGTGACGAAACATACTTTCCGCAGATGAGGCTACTGGGCTCCAATGTTACAGACCCAGAGGATGGCATTGCCATTTTGCGCCACATAGAGAAAGAAATGGAAAGACGGTATCTTTCAATGAACGACAAGCGGGTGAAAGATATCGAAGGCTTACGCAGTAGGCTACCAGGCGAAAAATGGCCGAGAATGCTGGTAGTGTGGGACGAGGTGCAGGAATTACTTGATGGCCCATTAAGTGACGCAGCAGTAAATATCATAAACAAGCTAGCGCGTCAGGGTAGGCAGGCCGGCGTTCACTTAATGCTAGGAACTCAGAACTGGCAAGGAGTTGAAGGTATATGGAAAAAACCCGACATGCTAAAGCAGTTTGCGTTGCGCATTGCGCTAGCTGGGGGCGAGGGGATGATGGATAACCAGACCAACTGGAGCATTATGGGCGAGGTAACGGGGCACTTGGCTGCTATTAACAAGAAGGGTGGGATGCGACATACTGATGCTGATAATGAAATTGTTTCTACCCCAGAGGTCACGAATCATGACTTCGTAGCTATTAAGCTGCGGACCTTCCAAAGATGGTCTGTCAACCAGCCTCCAGAAGTGTTAGATGGCCGCATAAAACCCGTATTAGGCACTTCTCAAGCTTTTATGGAACTCAAGCCCTCGGCTCAAAAACCAGCAGTCGGTTTTGTAGGTCAAATGCCTGGTATTGGCGGCAGGGCTGTGGAAT
>DASRJJ010000100.1:0-3570 GCA_035649555.1 Saccharimonadales bacterium (SeqCode) | reverse complement strand
CAAAAACGAACGCGATTTTCAGTTTACCCAGCAGCACATGAAACACGAATTTGGGACCTGGCGGGCCCAATTTTTTGATTATCTGTATGTGTCGATTACAAACGCCATTAATTTTGCGCCGGCCGACACCAAGCCCTTGTCGCATGCTGCGAAGTTACTAATGGGATCACAGGCTTTGATTTCGGTGTTTACGCTGGCGCTAGTAGTTGCCCGTTCGGTTAGTATTTTGGGAGCGTAAAGCCGAGGAACCTGGCAAGTAGTAAGAATTGTGGCACCTCGGAAGCGCCAAATGTGTTATACAAAACACATTTGGTGACCCGCAAGTGTCCACAATTCTTACTACTTGCCAGGTTCCTCGGCTAATTATTAACAAATTATATACTCACCCCATATATTCGGTAGTGTTAATTACAAACATACTTGCGCTTTGGGACGAACTTCTTTTACAATCGGCCGCGTGAAACACCGAATTCGTTATTTGTTCATTAGCCTTATCTGCGCTCTCTGCCTGTTGGTGGCGCCTTTGACTGTAGTTGCCGAGGGTGTAGTAGATGAGACAGTACCTTTCAGCCCAGTAATCATCACCGAAGTACAAACAGGTGCGGCCACAGCTAGCGATGAATTTATCGAACTATACAACCAAACACCCGAGGCACTAGATATCACTGGTTGGCAAATACGGTACGCCAATGCCGGCTTGGCCGTGGACGGCCCAACGCAGTTAGTGGCCGAAATTACATCTAATGATGGCCCTATTTTATTGCCGGCCCACTCCTATTTTGTATTACATGCACCAAGTATTTCCCTGCCCTTGGGCGTAGCCGGTCAAACATACACGCCTAGTTTGTCGAAAAGCGATAAAACATTGGCCCTATTTGCGCGTGACGAGTCATTATGTCAGATGGTTGTCCATGACGCACTAGCCTGGGGGGTTACCCCTGGTACAACCCTTGGCGAAGGGGCGGCCGTCCCGGCGGCAGGGAGTGGGGCACATCTGCTATTACAGCGGTATCTCGACCAAACAGGCGGATATGTAGATACAAATAATAACCAGCATGATTTTTGGTTGGTGCAGGGGACTCCAGGTGCCGACAACCCGGTGTTACCTGCCCATACCGACCCAGTAATCGGCAGCCCATCGCCGCTCGCGCCGTTTGCTGCGAATAACTGTGCGGCTGACCCGCCCGAGAATCCAATTCCTAACGAAGGGCTCGCTCCGTTGTTGATTACTGAACTTTTGCCCAATCCGGATCAGCCATTTTTGGAACCGAACGATGAATTCATCGAATTATACAACCCTAATGATACGCCTTTTCAATTAAAAGATTACAGCCTGGAAGTCGGTACAACTACTAAAAGTCGCTACACCTTTACCGAAGGCAGCATTGCACCCCAAACCTACAAGGCATTTTACTTTACTGAAACAGATTTGCGATTAGTTAACGCTAACGGTCAAGCCCGTTTGTTAGACCCGGCGGGCGCTATACTTGCGGAAACCGATCCGTATGCCACGGCTGGTGGCAACAAGGCGTGGGCATTAATTAACGACACTTGGGAATGGTCCACGACACCGACACCCAATTTGCCAAATGCCGGGGACCAGCCCGAGCCTACTCCGCAATCACCCAACCAAGGCCTGGCTGCGCCACAGCTAACCGAAATATTACCTGCGCCTGGCAACGGACAACTCGAATTCATCGAGCTTTACAACCCTAACGACCAACCATTTGATCTGGGTGGTTACATACTCGAAACCGGCACAACTACCAAGTATCGTTTTACCTTTGCTGCCGGCACGTTACTCCAGCCAAAAAAGTTCAGTGCTTTTTATGCTGACCAAACAAAAGTAACGCTCGCTAATAAAGCTGGCCAGGTGCGATTGCTTGACCCAAACGGTACGATAATTACCGAAAGTTCGCCTTATAACGACGCTAAGGACAACCAAGCCTGGATACTACAGGATGATACTTGGCAGTGGACAACCTCTCCCACGCCAAATGCTGCCAACGTACTAGCGGTGCCCCAGGTGGCATCAAAAAAAGTAGCTAGTGCCAAAAAGACCACCCCTAAAACAACCAAGCCTAAATCTACGAAAGAATCTGACAATGACAATCAAGGCGCGCTGCTAGCCGCTACCAAACCTGACGATCCAATTCATCCTGGGGTGCTTGCCCTAGTAGGTGCCTTCGCGTTACTATACGGGGCATATGAGTACCGGCACGACATTGCAAATAAAATCCGCAAGTTCCGGAGCAACCGAGCAACTAGCCGCCCGCTTGGGTAAGGCTTTACGCGGCGGGGAAGTGATCGAACTGGTCAGCGACCTCGGTGGCGGCAAGACAACTTTTGTACGGGGCCTAGCACGCGGTGCGGGGAGCAAAGATAAAGTAGCCAGCCCGACTTTTACTATTAGTAAGGTCTATACTTGCCCTGCATTCGAAATGCATCATTTTGATTTTTACCGTTTGCCCGACCCTGGTCTTATTGCTAACGAGCTGGCAGAAGTTGTGGGCGACCCCCACATTGTTGTCGTTATTGAATGGGCCGACGTCGTTACACATGTGCTGCCTGCCGAGCGACTACATATTGCCATCAAGCAACTTCCAACTGGCGGCCGCGAACTGACATTTACGGCACCAAAAAGCCTCGCTTATTTAACGGAGGCCTTACAGTAATGCTTGTTCTGACGCTCCGTACCGACAACCCTTTAGCCGAGGTCGGCTTATTTACCGACGATAAAAAAAATGCCTACGAGACATGGCAGGCGCACCGCGAACTAGCCGACACTATCCACAAAAAGATCGAAAAGCTACTAAAAGACACCGGCAAAACGTGGCAAGATATCGAAGGAATCGTGGCGTTTAAAGGTCCGGGCAGCTTTACCGGCTTGCGCATTGGCCTTACTGTCGCCAACACCTTGGCTTACGCTCTTACTATTCCAGCCGTGGGCGAAACTGGGGATGATTGGGTGGCTAAAGGTAATGTCCGGCTAGCTGCCGGCCAGAAAGAACAGTTATTACCAGAATACGGTGCGCCGGTACATATCACCAAGCAAAAGAAGTAGCTACAAGTTGACAGCCCTTATGTTTAGGATGTATTTTTAAGGTAGCACCTAAAATAAACAGAAAGAAAGCGATGAAAAAATTTAAAACATTTTTTGTGGCATTTTTGCTAGCCGTATCATCTTTGTTTGTTCTTGCCACACCCCATGCCTTTGCTGCAACAAAAACGTGGGATGGTGGTGGGTCTGACAATAATATGACCACAGGTGCCAACTGGAATGGTGACAGTGCACCGACCGCTGGTGATGACCTAGTTTTTCCAGCCAATATATCGGATAAAACAATCACGAATGATTTTTCCGCGGCAACCTCTTTTAATTCTATAACCTTTAGTGGTACTGCAAGCCAAGACAGCGACTATACAATTTCCGGAAACTCAATGACCTTGGTCGGAGGGATTACCCATTCCATGACAGGCTCGTTTAATACTATCGCTACTATAAGTATGCCTTTGATCTTAAATGGTACCCAAACGTTTACCAATGCCGGGAATCTTTCACTGAGCGGA
>DASRJJ010000099.1:0-2495 GCA_035649555.1 Saccharimonadales bacterium (SeqCode) | reverse complement strand
AACAAAAACACCGTGCCATTCGACCCGCGTCCGCCGTTTAGCCCTAGTGGTATCCGCATGGGTACACCGGCGCTCACCACCCGCGGGCTTAAAGAGGCCGAAATGGATCAGGTCGCTGAATGGATCGACCGCGCTATTACCGCTAACGGGCAAGACGTCCAGCTAAGTAAAATTAGGCAGGAGATTGAAGCTTTTGCCAAAGACTTTCCTTTACCTAAATAACGTTAGACTGGTAGTGTTCCTTTGCGATCGAAGTAGGTTATACCGGTTGGGCCTTCTGGGGATAATGTACCACCTTGCCCAAAATCTTCCAGCGCAGCTAACAAACTTGGACCGTCAGGAGTAGTCCAGCGGTTCGCTTTGTTAGTACCTAAGAAAGTATTTAGCTCAACAGGAGAGACATAATCTCGCAAGGCCAAGTCGGCAAGGTGGCGTTCTGGCCACGAGAAGGTATTTGCAGCCTCTATTACTACACGGGTTGCACCAGTACTACCATCTAAAACTGACATTGTGCGCATGCCCATGGGATCGTTCGCACTCTGCTGTTCGAGTAGGTATAAGTTGTGTCCGGATACTTGCGCTTTGCGCAAGATTGTTCCGTAGGCTGCGGCGGGGTCGTCGTCTTGGCGGACGGTTTGGAGATCGGTTGTGACTTTTAATACACCTAAACTTATACCAAAGCGTAAGGCGCGAATCGCTGGGAGGTCCCATGCCCAATTAGGCGCGCGAAAAAGTTCTACCGATCCTTTTGCACCACCTTGGATAAAATCGCCCAGTGCACCTAATGTGGAAGCGGTTATATTGGTTGCCTCGGGGTCGTTGTGGCGTTTAACGTCCAGGGCCACTGCAACTAAGCGGGCGTCCAGGTCTGCCTTGCGTAGATCATTACTAGTAGTCATTGCAGCATTTAGGTTGTGGATGCCTATGTAAGGCCGGCACTCAAAAGTAATAGATTCTGGATGATTGGATCTTGCCACGACACTCTCCTTAAGCACATTTTTGACGCAAGTTTTTATTTATAGCAGCGAGTTGCTAACGAATCAAGGATGATCCGTTGTAATTTCGTATCGTTAAAAGATATCTAAGGGAGTAGTTCGGGTTCTTGCTGCAGGGTTATGCCAAATTTTTGCTCGATGGCATCGAGGATTTTTTGCCGGAAGGCAAGTAACTGTGCAGTTGTTTGAGCGTGTTCGTTGACCAGTACCAATGATTGCTTTGGCCAGGTGGCCATACCGGTTTCGGAGTCATGAAAATCTTTAAAACCAGCTTTTTCTACCAGCCACGCGGCGGGGATTTTAGCCTTGCCGTCGCTTGTTGGCCAGTGGGGGATATTCCCGTCAATTTGGAGGAGTCGGTCGAGCGTCTCGGCCGTAACAACCGGGTTGGCAAAAAACGAGCCGTTGTTTGCCACTGTTGCCGGGTCGGGTAATTTGCTAGAACGGATGGCGATGACGGCTTGGCGAATTGTCGCCGGACTGTGATCGACTATGTGGTGCTCCTCTAGATAGGCTTGCAATGCATTGTAAAACGGCGGCTGCAGTGTACCCCTTAACAGATGGAGCGTTACCGAGACAATCAAAAACCGTCCGCGGTCAGTGGTTTTAAAGCGGCTAGTGCGGTAGCCAAAATTACAGTCGGCCTGAGTCAGGGTAACAAAGGTGTTGGTTTGGCAGTCGTAGGCTTCCACTGTTGTTAGCGTGTCGGCGATTTCCTGGCCATATGCTCCCACGTTTTGAACAGGGGTAGCACCGGCAGTGCCAGGGATGAGACTCAAGGCCTCGATACCAGTTAGCCCCTGTTCTACTGTCCGGGCAACAACGCTGTCCCAGTTTTCGCCCCCACCGATGGTGACGTAGGTGTTTTCGCTATCCTCTTGCTGGACAGTAAAGCCCATAATTTTATTGACGATAACAAGGCCAGGGAAGCCTTCATCCCGCCAGACAATATTGCTGCCGGAACCTATCATTAGTACAGGCAACCTTTGTTTTTGCGCCCAATGCACCGCTTGCTCTAGTTCTTGGCGGCTGGAAACCTCGACCAAATATGCCGCTTTACCACCCAAGCGCATAGTGGAGTGCTCGCGCAGTGAAACATCCTGTTGAATCTGCATGGGATTTATTATACTAGTTTCACTTGCAAGCATGCCAGAACAGCATATAATGTATCTGTAATGAAGAACGAGACCCCCAAAAATCCATTTGTACAACTTGGCGACAAGCTCAAATCCATCCGCGAGCACCGCAAGGAAAGTGTTGCCGAGGTTTCGGGTGCTGTAGAAATTGATGAACAAACCTTACTTAAGATTGAGCAAGGGCACGAGCGGCCATCCGAAGATATTTTAATGTTACTTATCAGTCATTTTGGCATGCACGAGGATGAGGCCGCCGGCTTATGGCAATTGGCCGGGTACGACCGCCAAGACGGCGAGCGCGAAACACCGCACAACAACAAAACAATGGTGATGATTATGGCCGTTGACCCCCGGGTGATTTACA